>JBNAWO010000130.1:0-6306 GCA_049699815.1 Ignavibacteria bacterium
CAAAACTGTAATCAACCTGATTGTAATTAAGTTTTGCGACATTAAGAATGGCTATCAAATAAATTGTAATTAGAATCCCTATTGTTCCAAATAAAGCAGCTCTTTTATGATTTTTAAGATTATTTCCCATTAATCTAATGTATTCTGAGCTATCTTTATCCACCACTGATTTAGGAAGTAGTGTAATCAAATCGAAACTAAATTTATAGTAATAAAGTACAGCTGTTGAGATCATAAATAAAAGAAAAGCAACCAAAGTCCAATTGTGAACAGAATTAAATTCTTGACCTTTCAACCAAATTAAATCAAGAGAAAAAATAACAATAAATGGAATAAAACCGAGTACTAATGGAAAAGAAATTTTTTTGAAAGTCAAATCGATTAATCGTTTAGCAAAAAAAGTTGATGAATCATCTCGTTTTATAAATTCTAAATAAAAGCTATACAATGCAGAACCACTTAACCAAAAAATATAAAAGTAAAAAATTGAATGAGCAATTACAGAGACTAATTGTAAAACCTTAGTATAAGTAAAACTAAAAGGTAAAGTAAATTCATACATTAAAACCATTTTTCATTCCCTCTACAAAAGTTTATCAATTGAAAGTTGAAATACAATTAAAAGGATAAAAGTATTGATTGTTCTGAAGCCTGAGATCAAAATTAATCTTTCTTCATTTCTTTTGATGAGCTTAGTTGAGTTCCATATCAACCAGATTGCTGTAAGAAGCAAACCATAATTCATTAAAGAATGATGGACCAAATTGAATAAAGGCATTACAAGCGAAGCAACAGCAAGAGCAATCATCCAGATAAAAGTCAGCCGAAAAATCTGTTCAGTTGAAAAATATTTTGTCAAAGTAGGATAACCAGCTGCTTTATAATCTTCATCAAAAAACAGCATCAATAACCAGAAATGAGGAATCTGCCAGACAAACAAAAAGAAAGCAATCATTAAAATTGAATTATCAAATGGACTACCACCTGCAGCTGTCCATCCAATCATTGGTGGAATTGAACCAATGAGAGAACCAGGAACAACCGCAAGTGCGAAAATTCTTTTCAATGGTGTATAAACAACATTATACCAGAATAAAGCTAACAAACCTAAAAGTGTGGAAGTCAAATTAAATCCAAAATATAAAACCGCTAATCCTCCAGTACTAAACAAAACGCCAAGAATAAATGCAACTTTAGAACTTACTTTCCCAGAAGGAATTGGTCTATTCATCGTTCTTTTCATAAGTGCATCGTGCTTTCTTTCCTGGTAATGATTCAAAATTGCAGAGCCGCTAGACAGGAGTAAAACTCCAATCAATACACCAGGTAAATCAATTCTTAATTCTTGAGAAAATAAAATATAACCCAAAAATGTGGTAACAGTCACAAAAGAAGTTATCTTAAATTTTGTTAATTCAAGCAAGAACTTAATTGTATCGAACACTATATTCATCACTTACCCTGCGTTGTATCAGATTTACTTCTATACCATTCATCAAATTCATTTTGATGTAAAGCATAAAGCTTTGAATACATATAAGAATGTCTTAAACCACAATATTCAGCGCAAGCAATATCATAAACACCTGTTTCTTCTGCAACAAACCAGAGATAATTATTTTTATTCGGTATTGCGTCTCTTTTTATTCTAAAAGCAGGAATAAAGAAAGAATGATTTACATCAAGTGAATGTAGATTAAGTTTAATCGGTCTATTTACAGGGACAACTAAAGTATCTGTTTTTAATCCATTTGGATAATTAAACTCCCATGCCCACATTCTCGCATTAACATTAACTTCAAAAGCATCTTTTGGAGCTGCTGTCATCTTTTTATAACCATACCATCCATAATAAAACATACCAATGACCAGAATTGTTGGAATGACAGTCCAGATTATTTCAAGCGTCGTGTTTCCTTTAATGTTTTGCGGACGAGGATTTTTCTTCCTGTTAAATTTAATGACAAAGTAAATCATTAAAAATGTAATTAATATTAAGAGCAAAACAGATATGCTCAGAATAAATAAAAAGACCCCATCAACTTCTTTAATAAAATTGGATGCGTTCGATAACATAATCTCCTACCTTATAAATGAGTAATCTGAAAAAGTTAAAACTAAAAAGATTGTTAAAGTCAAGAAAGCAACAAAAACAAAAATTCTAAACAATCTATCATCAAATCTTAAATGCATAAAAACAAGCAACACAAGAAGTCCTTTAATTGAAGCAATACCAAGAGCAATAACAATTGAAAAATTACCCAAATCGAAACTTGCAGCAGTAACGGTTAATGCAGTCAAGGCAACGAGCGTTAACCAGACAAAGATGTATGTCCCAAAACCAACGATGTGATTTGAATGTTTATTTTCCATCCTTCACCTCTAATGTATTAAATAAAACAATGGGAATAAGAAAATCCAGATGATATCGACAAGGTGCCAGTACAATCCAGAATTTTCAAGCATTATGTAATAATCTTGATTCACCTTTCCTTTGATAATAAAAACGAACATAAAAACTAATATAACTAGTCCTATTATGACGTGAACCGCATGCAACCCTGTCATAACATAATACAAACCAAAATAAATTATTTCGCCTCTTGGTAGACTCAGCAAGTCATTTGAACCAGGAAATAATCCATGTGAAAATTTAGCCGACCATTCAAAATATTTATTCACAAGGAAAAGTAGAGCGAAGAAAATCGTGGTTCCTAAAAATAATAAAGATAATTTCTTACTACCTTTACGCAATGCAGTAATTGACATTGCCATTGTCAAACTGCTTGTTAGCAGAACTAGTGTGTTTATTAAACCAACAAAAACATCAAGTTCCTTCGAAGCCAGAGCGAAATAATCACGATAAGAAAATCGATAGACTGCATATGCTAGAAACATTCCGCCAAAAAGAATTAATTCGGTGAAAAGGAATAACCACATTCCAATTTTTGCACCAACATCATCACGATGAATGTGTGAATGGACTGTTGCTTCAGTTAATTGATTCAATTTTTGACCTCCTCTTGTAATTCGTAATGAGAATAATCATAAGGATCTTTTTCAACAACTGGAATTTCTTCAAAATTCTCGTGAGCTGGAGGAGAAGGAATTGTCCATTCAAGAGTAACTCCGCCCCAAGGATTCTTAGTAGCTTTTTCACCTCTTCTCAATGCAATAATCAAATTTGTAAGCATAATTATCAGGCCTGTAATTAAAATCCAGCTTCCTACAGTAGAGATGAAATGATAAATATGAAACTCAGGTAAATAATCATAATATCTTCTCGGCATTCCAAGATATCCCATAACAAACATTGGAAAATAGAGGAATTGAAATCCGACAAACAAAAACAGCCAGGCAATCTTTGCAACTTTCTTATTATACATTTTTCCAAACATTTTTGGAAACCAGTGATGTAAGGCAGCAAAAATTCCAAAACCAGTTCCACCAAACATGACATAATGAAAATGACCAACAATGAAATAAGTATCGTGAATATGGATATTCAAAGCTAAAGCACCCTGCATCAAACCTGTAAAACCACCTATCGTAAAATTAAATATGAAAGCTAATGCAAAAAGCATTGGTGGCTCAAGTTCGATCGAACCTTTATACAAAGTTGCAACCCAATTAAAAACTTTAATTGCACTTGGAATAGCAACAAGAAAAGTCAAAAGAGAAAAGAGCCACATTGCAGTTCCACTCATTCCAACCGTAAACATATGATGAGCCCAAACAAGAGAGCCAAAAAGTGCAATTGCCATACTTGAAAATGCAATAAACTTATAACCAAAAATTGTTCTTCTTGAAAAGACAGGAATTATTTCTGAAATCACTCCCATTGCCGGTAAAATCATAATGTAAACAGCTGGATGGGAATAAATCCAAAATAAATGCTGGTAAAGAATTGGATCTCCTCCTAAAGCTGGATCGAAAATTCCAACACCAAACCATCTTTCAATTGCAACTAAGAGCAAAGTAATTCCAACAATTGGTGTGGCTAAAATCTGAACCCATCCAGTTGCATAAAGCGACCAAGCAAATAAAGGCATTTTGAACCAGCTCATTCCGGGAGCTCTTAATCGATGAATTGTCGTAATAAAATTAAGTCCAGTTAGAATCGATGAGAATCCAAGAATAAAAGCGCCAATCAGTGCAGGAATTACATTAGTTGATGTTCGAACTGAATAAGGAATGTAAAAAGTCCAACCAGTATCAGCAGGACCACCTGGAAGAAACAATGAAGTAATAGCGACCAATCCACCAATAATAAATAACCACCACGAAAATAAATTCAATCTTGGAAACGCAACATCTTTTGCACCAATCATAATTGGAAGAAAGAAATTACCAAAAACAGCTGGTAATCCTGGAATGATGAAAAGGAAAATCATTATCACACCGTGCAGTGTAAAGATTTGATTATAAGTTTGAGGATCCATAATTGTTCTGCCCGGTGAAATTAATTCTAATCTCATCAAAAAGCCAAAAGTAACTCCAACTAAGAAAAATGTAAGCATCGAGATTAAATATAGAATTCCGATCTTTTTATGATCAGTTGAAAAAATCCAGTTAAAAATTCCTTTAAATTTTTTAGGAGAGTGTAAATAATCTAAATGATTTCCATTTCCACCATAACTTAGTGTAGTAGCTGACATTTTACTTCACCTCTAAATTTTTCTTTTTTGGTTTCGCAATCAAAAAGAGAATAAATATTCCCACAGCAATTAAAGTAATTAATCCGGCAATGCGAGTAATATTTAAAACATAAGATTTACCTTCAGGGTCGTAAGCATAACAAAATTTGATTAGCTTTGCGATTGTTGGTCCAACTTTACCTTCACCTGCTTCAAGAATTGCCATTTTTATATTGAATGGAAGATATTCAATTCCTAACAGGTATCGTGTAATTTTTCCTTCAGGTGAAATGAAAATCAATGCACCTGGATGAACAAATTGATCTTCTTCTTTGAAGAAATAAAATCCAACTGAATTCGTTAGTGCATAAATATTAACGCTATCGCCGACCAAAAACTGCCATGCATCATCTGGAGGTTTGTTATTCAATAGCTTGATATAATTTGCTTTCTTTGAAGCAGCAAGGGATGGACTTTCTTCATGATCAAAACTGACTGTAAGGATTTGATAATCTTTGCCGAGTTTTAAATCAAGTTCATTGATATTTTTTGCAAGTTCGGTCAAAAGTGGGGTACATATTCCCTTGCATTCATAAAAAACAAGAGTTAGGATAGTGGGTTTTTTAATTATTTCCTTCAATTTCACCTTTTGTCCTTGTTCGTTATAAAACTCTACTTCAAGTGGAATATATTTTCCAAGTTGTTCTTCAAGGGCAGCCTTCTTTTTAGGTTGAGTGGTTGCATTTAAACTAAAAATACTAATGAGGATTAAAAGACTTATGGTACAAATGTCTTTACATATCTTCCAGATCATAGTTTTTTTTCCTTTTTGCTAAATAAACTCATTGATATCGAATAAAAGTTCTTTTTAGAATTTTCATCTAAAAAGAGAATCTTTGGACTTAAACCGTAGATCACCGGATCAACTTTTATAATATTCCAGAAATCTTGTTCACTTAAATTGTTTAAGTAAACATTCACTAAAAAGCCAGCAAATTTTTTATCTGATAATATCATATCAAAATAAGTTTGAAGTTCAGGATTTAGTGAAAGTAAAACTTCTTTATAAAGTTTTTGTTGTTCTTTTGTCTCAGTCAAAATTACATTTAGAGCTTTTGTGGTAGGAATTTGACCAGCTGTCTTTTTACCTTCTGAAAGTTTATATGTATCATTTAAAGTTTGAAGTTCATCTTTAGTTATAGCGGGAAAATCTTGAGCAAATGTTCTGATATAATGAATTACAGCAAAAAGCTCTTCTGGATTAATATGATTAAATGCCGGCATTCCGCTTTTAATTATACCTTCCTGTAAAGTTTTGTACATTTCTGAAAATCTTCTACCATTTACCCAGCCGTCAGCTACAGTAAAATTTCTCGGTTTTGGATTCATTACAACTCCGGCAGCTCCATCGCCTTTCCCGCTTTCACCATGACAGGATGAACAATTTGCATTATAAAACGATTTCCCTTTTTCTAATAAATCTGGAGTTGCTTCACCTAATTTGAAAACATCTACTGGGGGCAGATTTGCCCGTAGAGCAAAGCTCAAATCTGTCTGAATCTTTGAACTGTCAATCAAAAAAGGCGCAACCGTATTTTTATTTATCTCACTAAGATTTTGAACGAAATAAATTCCAAGTCCTACAATTACAACAAGAAAGTAGAAGTAT
>JBNAWO010000131.1:0-6169 GCA_049699815.1 Ignavibacteria bacterium
ATTTCTGCTCTCGAATTTGCTCTCAAAAAAGCGGGCTACAAATTTCAACCTTCATTGGGAGTAAATGCAATTCAAAACTATTTTTTAATGAACATATGAACAACACAATAATTCTTTACACAACTGAAAATTGCGGGAATTGTAAAATCGTTAAGATGATTTTAGAACAATATGATTTACCATTCATTGAAAAAAGAGTTGATGCAGATGAATATACCGAAAAAGAATTCGAAGAAATCACAAATGGACAAAAATATGTTCCAACTATTGCTGTTAATAAAAATGTTTATGTAAATATCAAACCACACGAATTGCTGGAGCTTGTTAAAATTTTAAAGTCAGAATGATAGAATACGACAAACTCGAAAATCTTAGTCTATTTATTTCACGAGTGATTGCATTTGCAATTGATAATCTAATCGTGAGTATATTTTTATTTTTTGCTTATCTGAACATTAAATCATTTTTTAATTATAATTATCTTTTGATTTTCATTTTAATCCTGTTATATGAATTTTATTTTTTTATCCTTGAAATGATTTTCTCTCGTACACCTGGGAAGTTTTTGATGGGGCTTAAGATTTTTATTAAAAGAAAAGATGAATTTCCTATCAGCTCAATCAAAACATTCGTATTCAATATTTTTGAAATTTTAATTCGTAATCTCACTAGAGTTTTGATTTTCATTCCCCCACTTTTCTTCTGGAATGAATTATTGATCATAATTTTTAATAAAACCAAAACAATTAGAGATTTGATAACTTCAACTGAAGTACAATTTTGTAAAAACTCAATCTTGAAATATTTTGAGAATGATTTTTTTAACAAATCCGAAACATCAGAAGTTTAGACCATGAAAAACCAGTACAAAGTTTTTTTACTTGCAATTTTTCTTTTCCTAATTTCAGGTTGCGTCACTAAAAAAGTAATTTACAATGTTTATTATGTCAAACCTTTTGATTGGTATCCAAAAGAAAAACAGGATTCGACAATCAATTTTTATTCACCGTATTTCAATGGATTAAAAATTTTTCTTGATCCTGGTCACGGTGGAACTGATAGAAAAAATAAAGGTCCTGCCGGACTTGCCATTGAAGCTGATTTAAATTTAAAAGTTGCATTATATCTTAGAGATTATTTGCAAAGAGCCGGTGCAATTGTGAATATGTCAAGGGATCGAGATACTTTTATTTCACTTGATGATCGGTCAAGACTTGCCAATGAATGGGGTGCTGATATTTTTATTTCTATTCATCATAATGCACCCGGTAGACCAGGAGATATTTATACTAACTACACTTCAACTTATTATCACGCAACAACAAAAGATTATGAATACGATCATTCAAGTCATGATATTGCAAGATACGTTCAGCGTGACCTTGCCTATGCAATGGGAAATAGTGGTGGACTGGGTTCATTCGATGGGACTTATTCTGATTACTGGATTTATCCTAAAGCTGGTTTCTCAGTTTTAAGGAAAACTAACGCACCCCGAATTTTAATTGAATGTGCTTTCCACACTTCAGCTTATGAAGAACAAAGATTGATAATAGATGAATTTAATCAAATTCAAGCATGGGGAATATTCAGAGGACTTGGTCGTTATCTTAGGCAGGGAATTGTAACTTTACAATTAGATAAGGATTCTCTCGACCCTAACAAAGACAATTTCTTAAGCGTTACGATTAATGATAACAACATTGGTATTGATACAACTTTTTACATCGCCCAGATTGATTCACAGAATGTTCAAGCTAATTTTGTAATAAATAAAAATTCAAAGAGGATTCTAATTCCTCTCAATAAAAACTTATCAACCGGTCAGCATGAGTTAAAAGTAGTCGTGAGGAATATTAATGGAAATCATTCATTCCCCTTCCGCCCAAAATTTTATATCCTGAACTCACAAAATAAAACCCCCATCAAAAATTGAGGTAATAAATGTTAAACTATGTCTGGATTGCTCTAATTATTCTTGGAATTGGAACTGCTCTTTATTTTGATGTAAAAGATACAACTGAAAACAGATTTCGAAATAAGGAGTGGCTTGAAATCAATTTCATTTCAAAATCAAAAAACATTGAAAAAGAAACTGATGGATTAATTTACATCCGCAGAGAAAATTTTAATCAATTCTACAACACACAAATTAAATCCGATTTAGGTCTTCCTGCAAAAGTTATCCTTGCAGATCAAAACAAAGGGAAAATTATAATTAAAACAGATGAATCAACTCCCGAAATTTGGAAAGTTATGGCTCAAGCTTCGGGTGAAAAAAATGACTTGATAGGAGATTTTATCATTGAAAACAGAAGTGAATCTGATTTATTTCTTAAAGTGAAATTTGAAGAAGTAAATTTTGTGAAGATGAAAAATGTAACGAATGGATTACTCGACATTGTAAATACAGCTGTTCAAATTGCTCTCGGATTAATTGGAATTATGGCTTTATGGCTTGGCGTTATGAAAGTTGCTGAAGAAGCTGGCTTGATAAAACTAATTGCAAAATCAGTTAAACCAATTACTAAATTTTTATTCCCAGAAGTCCCACAGGATCATCCTGCAATGGGTTCTATGATTATGAACATCTCGGCTAATATGCTTGGACTTAGCAATGCTGCTACTCCTTTTGGACTAAAAGCAATGGAAGATCTTCAAACTCTCAATAAACAAAAGGATACAGCAACTGATGCAATGTGTATGTTTCTTGCTGTCAATACTGCAGGATTAACTTTAATTCCAGCTACAGCAATTGCAATTCGAGCAGCTGCTGGTTCCTCCGATCCAGCAATTATAATCGGAACATCCATTTTTGGCGCGAGCTGTGCAACGATTACTGGGATCACCGCTGCAAAACTTTTTGCAAATTATCCAAAGATGAAAGAAGATTTCTCAGGCTGGGTTAAATCAAGAAAGAAAAGTTTGAGTATAATTCTCTCTTTATTTGTTATACTTTTACTCGCATTCACTACAGGATTCGGTAAAATTTTAAGTGAAGTCTTTAGTTTTATTAATCCCGAAAGTTTCAAACTCGTTATCGGATATATCTCTATCCTTGCGATCCCTTTTTTAATTTTAACCTTTTTGAGTTATGGCTTGATCAAAAAAGTCAAAGTCTACGAAAAATTTGTTGAAGGTGCTAAAGAGGGATTTAATGTCGCTGTTAGGATAATTCCATATCTGGTTGCAATGCTTGCGGCAATAGGTATCTTTCGATATGGTGGTGCGATGGATTTGCTCGTTTATATTCTTTCACCTATTACAAATCTAATTGGAATGCCGGCTGAGGCTCTACCAATGGCATTGATGCGACCGCTTTCTGGTTCTGGTTCTCTTGGGATTATGACAGAAATAATTAAAACACACGGTCCAGATTCGTTAATTGGAATTATGGTCTCTACTTTTTATGGAAGTACAGAAACCACTTTTTATGTTTTAGCTGTTTACTTTGGCGCCGTCAACATTCAAAAAACAAGATATGCTTTGCCAGTTGGACTTATGGCTGATGTTGCTGGAATTTTAGGAGCTACATTCATTGTGAATCTTCTTTTCAAATAAAGTTTTTATTAATAAAGCTGGGAAAGTTTTGAAGATGAAATAAAAATTCTTAATGAACTAACTCAAATAGATTTAGAGGAATACAAAAATGAAAGTCTTCATCACTGCCATCATTCCAGAAATCGCAACAAAAATCTTAAAAGAAAATGGAATCGAGGTTATACAAAACAATGGCTATCTACCGATTGAAAAAAAAAGTCTTATTAGAAAAGCAAAAGATTGCGATGGATTGCTCTGTTTGCTTTCGAATAAAATTGATAAAGAAATAATTGATGGATTGCCAAAAATTAAAATAATTGCAAACTACGCAGTCGGTTATAATAATATTGATGTAGAATATGCAACTCAGAAAAAAATTTGGGTGACAAATACGCCCGATGTTCTAACAAATGCAACTGCCGATTTAGCTTTTGCACTCTTGCTTGCCTGTGCAAGAAGAGTTGTTGAAGCTGATAAATTCACAAGAGAAGGTAAATTCAAAATCTGGCAATCTGATTTAATGCTTGGTAAAGAATTAAATGGACACACAGTTGGAATAATTGGAGCTGGAAGAATTGGTCAGGCTATTGGAAGAAGAGCAAAAGGTTTTGGGATGAAGATCCTATATTATGATAAAAAGAGAATTCTAGACTTTGAGAAAGAAACCGGTGCAAAATTCACATCACTTCACCAATTACTTAAAAAATCTGATTTCATTTCTTTACACACTCCACTCACTAAAGAAACTTACCATTTAATCGACAAGACAGAATTTGAATTAATGAAAGATGGCGCAATTCTTATCAACACAGCTCGTGGTGAAGTTGTAAATGAAAAAGAATTAGTCATCGCATTGAAATCGGGTAAGCTTTTTTCAGCCGGGCTTGATGTTTATGAGTTTGAGCCAAAGATTACAAAAGATTTATTAAAGATGAAAAATGTTGTTCTTCTCCCCCACATTGGAAGTGCAACCTATGAAACAAGAAATAAAATGGCTGAGCTTGCTGCAAAAAATATTGTAAATGTCTTGAAAGGTAAAAAGCCAATCACTCCAGTAAATAAGATATGAAAATTCTAAGCATTGGCTTAAGAATTTTAAGTTAAGTATTCTCAGGTCGTAGTTAGTAATTCATTAAATTTTTTTCACTGGACTCAATTCATCCTCACAAATTATCAACTCATCCAATCATTACTTCATTGTAATAAAATTCATTTGTATTAATTTTGAGATATGAAATCGAAGAAGAAAAAAATTGATCACAATAAAATTATTCGGCTTTTTATTGTTCTTATAACGATTTTTATAATTGCCTTATTTTTTCCAAAAAGCGAATCAATTGAGCGAGAAGTTAAAGTCGGTGATATCTGGACATCAAAAGATTTAATCGCCCAATTTTCATTCCCCGTTTTAAAATATCCCGAAGAGTATGAGAAAGATCTAATTGCAGCCGAAAAATCAGTTTATCCGATTTTTGAATATAACGACACAATTCAATCGTTTTGTTCTTCTTCTCTAAAAAAATTTACTGAAAATTTGAAAAGTAACTTTAAGATAATTCAAAGTTCTCCTTCACTAAGAGACTCGATTATTAAAATTTATTCAATTAATCTGGATTCAATTCAACTTCAAAAGATTTTAAAACAGATTACACCGGATTATTTCAATCAATTTAAATCAATCGCAAATAATTTAATCGATTATATTTACAGCACTGGTTATCTAGATAAATCAAAAGATGGGATACAAAAGGATTCCATATTCATCAGAAGGAAAAATGAAGAGAAAAAATTTCACAAAAACAATTTTCTTGATCGAGAAGATATAGAGAAGATAATTCTTCAAAGCATAGAAAAATTTGAAACCTTTAAAGAACTTTCAAATCCGCTGCTAAAAAAATTCACGAATGAGTTCATTCAGCCTAATTTGATTTATAATGAAAGAGAAACACAACTGGCAATTGAAGAAGCTCGATACAAAGTTTCTAAAAATATCGGGATCGTTCTTGAAAATGAAAGGATTGTCGCCAAACATCAAAAAATTACAGAAGACATAAAACGAAAAATTGATTCTTACAGAAAAATAAAATTCGAAAAAGGAGAAAGATTCAATTCTATTCTTCAATTCATCGGGAAATTTCTTCACATTGGTGTAATTTTACTTTTGCCTGGTATATATATTTATCTCTTTAGAAAAAAAATTTATACCAACACAAGTAAAATCATCATCATTTCGATTATTCTGATTATAATTTCCTTCATAGCGTTTATTGTATCAAAGATCGAAACAGAATTGCCAGTAGAATATCTTATATTTATCCCCGCTGCATCAATGTTGATTACTATAATTTTTGATTCACGACTTGGATTTTATTTGACAGTTGTAATTTCATTAATCATAGGTGGGATCAGAGGGAACGATTATACAATTACAACAGCAAACATAATTGCAGGTGCATTAGCAGTATATTCTGTCAGAGACATTAAGAACAGAGCTCAGATTTATCGTTCATTGATTTTTATTCTTGGCGGTTATATAGCTATAATCATCGCATTTGGATTAGAAAGATATTCTTCTTTAACAGATATGGGGAATGAAGCACTCTTTGCATTTGTTAATTCAATTATTTCA
>JBNAWO010000132.1:0-6129 GCA_049699815.1 Ignavibacteria bacterium
GTGTAAAGTAGATGAACCTCAAGTATACCAACCGCATCACAGGTGCGCAGTATCGCACTTACATTGTGTGGATCGTGGATATTTTCCATCACAACAGTTAAATGAGGTTGTTTTTGACTAAGGACAGAAATTATTTTTTTTGTTCTTTCTTCTGTTCTGAAATTAATATTCATTATTGAGGTCTAATATTAATTGTATAACTGACAAAGTCTTTAGAATTTTTTGTGATGTCTAATCTGTAATAGAAATTTTTATCCATTTTTAGGAAATAAGCCAGAAGATTAATGATTTTGCTCAAAGCTACCTCGTGTTCCTCTGCCCAGACTTCGCAATCTTTTATTTCAGGAACCCGAGCCACATAGCCATCAAGTTCTTTTTTAATTTCGATTACAAATTTCATTTAATAACCCTTTGATGAATCATCCTTAATATTTTGGACTATTTTTACACTGGCACTTGCACCTATTCGATCAGCGCCGCTTGCAATCATTAATTCAGCATCTTCTCTCGAGCGAATTCCACCACTTGCTTTTACTCCGACACTTCCACCCACAACATATCGCATCAAAGCAACATCACCAGCTGTAGCTCCGCCCTTACTAAAACCAGTTGAGGTCTTTACAAAATCAGCACCAGCTTCTTTTGCCAGTAAACAAGCCTTAATTTTTTCTTCATCTGTTAAAAGGCAGGTTTCTATTATAACTTTCACTATTACTCTTTTTGGTTTTGCTTCAAGAACAACCTGTTGAATATCATTAAAGACATAATCGTATTGACCAGATTTAAGCATACCAATATTAATTACCATATCAAGTTCTTCAGCTCCATTTTCAATTGCCTGATGAGCTTCAAATCGTTTTGTTTCAGTAGTTGTAGCTCCAAGTGGAAAACCAATTACTGTACAAACTTTTACATCAGTATTTTTTAATTGCTCATAACAGAACTTTACAAATCCAGGATTTACACACACCGATGCAAAATGAAATTGTTTTGCTTCATCACAAAGTTTTTTAATGTCATCAAGGGTCGCTTCTGGTTTAAGCAAAGTATGATCGATCATTCGAGCAATATCATATTCAACAGGTTCGGGGATCCCAATGGATGTTGAAATTCTTTCCGCGCCGCTATCAATTATGTTCTTGACAGCTTCTTTCTTATGAAAGAGACAATGACCGCATCCAGCACAAACTCCTTCATCACAATAAGATTTTTGTAATGAATGTTCAATCAAAACTTCTTGAATTACTCGATCAATTAAGGTTCTATACATTTATCTCTAACCCATAAATTTTTGAACTTGCAATTAAAGTATTTTGAAGAAGCATTGCAATTGTCATTGGACCAACACCACCTGGAACAGGCGTGATATACATTGCTTTTTCAGAAACCTCGTCAAATTTTACATCGCCTACAATTTTAAAACCTTTTTGTGAATTTAAATCTTCAATTCGATTAATTCCAACATCAACAATAATAGAATCTTCTTTTATCATATCTGCGGTTAAAAACTCTGGTTTACCAATTGCTGCAATAACAACATCAGCATTTTTTGTATAAAATGAAATATCTTTTGTTGATGAATGACAAACCGTGACAGTTGCATTCGTAAATTGATTTTTCTGAAATAACATTACTGCTAAAGGCTTTCCAACGATATTACTTCTACCAATCACGACAACATTCTTTCCATTCAAATCAATTTGATAATGTTTCAATAATTCTATTATTCCAAGTGGTGTACAAGGTTTTAATCCTTCTTCACCAAGTAAAAGTTTTCCCATATTAATTGGATGGAAACCATCCACATCTTTATCTGGATCAATTGTTTCATTTATAATTTCTGTCCTGATATGAGCTGGCAATGGTTGTTGGACTAAAATTCCATGAAATTTTGGATTAATGTTCAATTGTTTAATTAAATCAACCAATTCGCTTTGTGAAGTAACTTCATCAAGTTCAATTACTTTAGAATAAATACCAACTTCCTGACAAGCTTTTGCTTTTGAGCTAACATAAATTTTTGATGCGGGATTTTTACCGACCAATACTGCAACAAGTCCAGGCTGAAAATTTCTCGATTTAAATTCTGAATCGATTATTTCTTTAATCTTTTTTCGAATTAAAGATGCAGTACTTTTCCCATCAAGTATTTTTGCCTTCATTGTCCATTAATTTCATTTTGAAATTCAGGGAAAAATATGCGTCGAATTTTTTTTGCTTTACCAGTTGATTTATCGACCGTGATGATAACCGCAGCGAGATGAATATCATCCTGAGCAGTTTGATATTTCTGCGGTGTTTGATACAGAAATCTATTTATAGCTGCATCTTTTTTCATTCCAATTACTGAATCATATGGTCCTGTCATTCCCACATCTGTAATATAAGCAGTTCCATTTGGTAAAATTCTCTCGTCAGCAGTTTGGATGTGAGTATGTGTTCCAATTATTGCCGTGACCTTTCCATCCAGGAAATTAGCGAGCGCAATTTTTTCCGCAGTCGCTTCTGCATGAAAATCAATTATTATAATGTTTGATTCTTTTTTAACCTTTGCTATTAACCACTCTGCTGTTCTAAACGGACAATCAATTGCAGGTAAAAAAGCTCTGCCTTGAAGAGAAGCAACCGTGATCCTCGTTCCATTGTGATCCATTATTACATATCCCTGACCAAATGTACCTTTAGGATAATTTAAGGGTCGTAGAACATTCTTTTCAGTTTTAGCAATTTCCTGGAATTGTTGTTTTTCGAAAATGTGATTGCCACCCGTTATGACATTTACGCCGAGATCATTCAAAACTTTCAACTCTTTTTCTGTGATGCCTTTACCATCGGCCACATTCTCACCATTAGCAATGATAAAGTCAATATTGTTGTTTTCGACTAAATTTTTAAGAAATGTCTGCAGAATTTGAAGTCCAGGTTTACCTACTATATCGCCAATAAATAAAATCTCTAAAGTTTTCAATTTGTCCTTTCTTTTTATGAAAAATAAAAATAATTATTCAACTGATAAAATTTGAATTTTTGAAAATTATTTTACACTCAATCAAATATTTTAAAAGAGCTGGAAGTATCAAAGAAAAATTAAGCTATCTGTCAAAATTCGGTTTAAATTTTTGCGTTAATTCATTTAGAAATTTTCAAAATTTTTACTTATTCTTGATTAAAACTAAATAAATAAAATGGCAAAAAATCATTTAAAGAATTTTAAAAAGTCTGATTTTTATTTTAATCGTGATTTAAGCTGGATTGAATTTAATCGCAGAGTGCTTGAAGAAGCACTCGATAAAGAACTACCTTTACTCGAACGAGTTAAATTTCTTTCCATCTTTTGCACAAATCTCGATGAGTTTTATATGATTCGTGTATCAGGATTAATGGAACAAATTGCTGCTGGTGTAAGCAATCTTGGACTTGATGGACTGACTCCTATAGAAACTTTAAATCAGATTAAAGTTCGTGTTGAAGAACTTCTAAAAATTCATATGGATTGTTTTCTTAATGATATAATTCCTGGTCTGAAAAATAATGGGATTGAAATTCTTAAATATGAAGATTTGACAGATGAAGAAAAAAATCTTTTAAAACAATATTACATAAAAGAAATCTATCCTACATTAACTCCACTTGCATTTGACCCTGGACGACCTTTCCCTCATATTTCAAATCTATCATTAAATTTGGGTGTAAGAATAGAAAAACCAAGCGGTGAAAGGCATTTTGCGCGAGTTAAAGTCCCAAGAAATCTACCTCGATTTTTAAATATAAACCAAATTAAAGAGAGTTTTGATTCTGGAAGAAAACAAGCCGGTACAATTAAACTAACTTTCCTTGAACAAGTAATCCAGGCTAATTTAGAAACTCTTTTCCCTAAGATGCACATAATTGATTCTTATTTATTCAGAGTAACAAGAGATACAGATATAGAAATTCAAGAAGATGAAGCTGATGATTTATTAAAAGTAATAGAAGAAAATATAAGACAAAGAAAATTTGGTGCTGTTGTAAGACTGGAAATAGAGAATGAACTACCTATCCAGATTCTAAATCTTCTTAAAAAGAACCTTGAAATTTCTGATGATGCAATTCAAATCTTGAATGGTCCACTGGGTCTCGGTGATTTGATTTCAGTATATGAACTTCCATTTCAAAATCTAAAATTCAAACCTTTTTCACCGTCGATTCCAAAGGTGTTTGAAGAAAATGATGATATATTTACTGCCATAAAGAAAAACGATATTCTATTAAGTCATCCTTATCACTCATTTTTACCAGTGATTGAATTTATCAAAGCAGCATCTACTGATCCAAATGTTCTTGCAATTAAACAAACACTTTATCGTGTTGGATCAAATTCCCCTATTGTTGAAAGCTTAATAGAAGCTGCGGAAAATGGTAAACAAGTTGCTGCTCTTGTAGAACTCAAAGCAAGATTTGATGAAGAGAATAACATTCAATGGGCTAGAAGGCTGGAGAAAGTTGGTGTTCATGTAGTTTATGGTTTAGTTGGATTAAAAACTCATTGCAAAGTCACTCTTGTGATTCGAAAAGAAAGAGACGGGTTGAAACGATACATTCATTTATCAACTGGTAATTATAACATAACAACTGCCAGACAATATTCTGATCTTGGACTTTTCACTTGCGATGAGGACATAGCCGATGATGTAACTGAACTTTTCAATTTCCTGACAGGTTATTCCGAGCAGGAAAATTATAAAGAGCTTTTAATTGCACCAATTAATATGAGACAAAAAATCATTGAATTAATTGAAGAAGAAATTCAATCTCATAAAAAATACGGAAATGGTTATATTATCATTAAGATTAATTCTATAACTGATCCAGAGATGATTCAAGCCTTGTATAGAGCCTCCTGCGAAGGAGTTAAAATAGATTTACTCGTTCGAGGTATCTGTATGTTAAAACCGGGAATAAAAGGAGTAAGTGAAAATATTAAAGTAATCAGTATCGTTGGAAGATTCCTTGAACATTCGCGGGTTTTTTACTTCTACAATAACGGTAAAGTTAGAATATATTCAGGCAGTGCCGATCTTATGGAAAGAAATTTAAATCGAAGAGTGGAAGTTATATTCCCAATCAAATCAAAAGTAATTGGAAGTTTTATTTTTAATAATATTTTAAAACTACAATTAGCCGACAACGTTAATGCGAGATTTCTTGATAGTGACGGTAAATATCATCTTATACAAAGAAAAGAAGATGAAGAAATAATTGATTCACAAGATTTACAAATTCGTGCTGCAAGTGATCTTATTTGCTGGGAACCGGTTAGGCTTAAAGTTGGAAGATTTTAATAGATTAAATTCACTCAGCTTATCAGGCAAATTAAAAAGTATCAAAAACGCTGAAAATCAATTTTGAAAATTTTAGGGAGCTAATGCAAAAGATGAGTAACAAATCGATAACAAATGATTTACATTTAATAAAAATTGCAACAACATTAGTTATAATATTTATTCTAAGTTCCAATTCTTATGCTCAGGGCGAATGGATTAAAACTCAAACTCCAACTTTTAAAAATTTAAAATCAATTTTCTTTCTTGATAGTTTGAAAGGATGGGTTGGCGGTGATTCAGGTGTAATTTTATTTACTTCCGACGGGGGCATTAATTGGATCTTTCAAAATAGTAATGTAAATACTTCTATTCACGATATTTTCTTTCTGGATTCTCTTCACGGTTGGGCACTAACCTGGCATCGCAATCAACACGGACCAATTGGGACAACATTTCTTAAAACAACAAATGGTGGATTGACCTGGTTAACTGAAGTTTATGGAAAAGATTTCACTTTTATTTATTCCATAATCTTTAATGATTTAATGAACGGATGGATTTGCGGTGAACCAGGAGTAATCCTTAGAACGCGAAATGGAGGATTAGATTGGACAGAAACCAGAATAAATAATGTTCAGTTTTCTAATTTCCCAATTAAAAAAATTAAATTCTTCAACAATAATTATGGAATTGGTTGCGGTGGAATAATCGATATTTTTGGAGTGATCTGGAGAACAACAAACGGCGGCGAAAATTGGGATGCTTTCGCTATTGGTCCCGAACCTATCAACGATTTTCAAATAATAAATGACAATTTTGTTTTCGC
>JBNAWO010000133.1:0-6120 GCA_049699815.1 Ignavibacteria bacterium
CGTCCGCGAGGCTGATCGCCGCCCACCAGAGGCCGGCGATCAGCACAAACGCCCCAAAGACCAGGGCAAAGATCGGCCATCGGCTGCTGTGCATGAACAAAGCTCCTGTAGGACGAGCTTAAGCTCGTCCTGCACGCCCGCCACTGATCGAATGGCTGAGCGCGATCTGCAGGTCGTCCCCGCGCTTCACCAGATACGCGGGCAGGCCGCTTGCTTGAAGGCCGGCAACCGTGCCGGCCCATTCGGGCGCCGGGCCGAAGGTCTGGGCCGCCAGGAAGACGCCGATCCCCTGCACCCCACGTGCGCGCAGGCTGCGCAGGGCCGTGATCCACTTCGTGTCGGTCGAAGGGGTGATCACGACCAGCGTGGTGTGGCGCGCCAGATGCGCGCCATCGCTCGTGAGCACCTGCGCCAGCGGCACCGTGCCTTCCGCCTGCAACACGGCCAGCACCTCCAACAGCCGCGTGAGCTGGCGTTCGCCCCGATCGGGCTGGATGAACTCGCGGCGTCGCGAATAGCAGAGGAAGCCGACCGCCCGATCCATCTCCAGGAAGTGCCGCGCCAGCGACGCGGCAATTGTGACGCCATATTCGACCGTGCTCGGCGTGCAGGATCAAGAATCTCAGAAGGAACACCTGGACAACTTAATGGGACTTCGAAACCAAATAACTTATCTTTTCGATATTCAACATTATCTAGCAAACCTTCGAGGGCAGCGTTTAATAAATTTCTTGTATGACGGATACTAATTCTCTTACCAACACCAAAACGACCACCAACCCAACCAGTATTAATTAACCAGACTTTAACATTATATTTAAGCATTCTTTCTTTCAACATTTCTGAATATTCAAATGGATGACGAACCATAAAAGGGGCACCAAAACAGGCACTAAAAGTAATTTCTGGCTCTCTGCCCAGTCCGATTTCTGTTCCAGCAATTTTAGATGTATATCCACTAATGAAATGATATTGAGCTTGTTCAGGTGTTAGTCTTGCAATTGGAGGTAAAACTCCCTGTGCATCACAGGTCAAGAAAATTATATTTTTTGGATGTGAATGAACATAACCTTCAGGAACAATATTTGGGATAAATTCAAGCGGATAAGATGCACGAGTATTTTCTGTAATTTTATCATCATCTAAATCAATATGACGAGAAACTGGATCGAATACAACATTTTCCAGTATAGTTCCATATCTTTTAGTGCAAGCATAAATTTCAGGTTCGTTTTCAGGGGACAATCTGATCACTTTAGCGTAACAACCAGCTTCAAAATTAAAAACTCCTTGAGAGCTCCAACCATGTTCATCATCACCAATTAATCTTCGTTTTGGATCAGCAGATAGAGTTGTTTTTCCAGTTCCACTTAATCCAAAGAATAATGCAACATCACCGTCTTTACCGACATTAGCAGAACAATGCATAGGAAGAACATCCTGGAAAGTCAAAAGATAATTCAACACCGTAAAAACAGATTTTTTTATCTCTCCGGCATAAAGTGTATTTGCGATAATTGCCATTCGAGCGCCAAAGTTCAAAATTATTGCTGTTTCAGAACGAGTTCCATCAATTACGGGATCGACTTTAAATCCGGGGACTGCTATGATTGTAAACTCGGGAACAAACTTTTTAAGCTCATCTTTATTATCAATTGTGATGAACATATTTCTTGCAAAAAGACTGTGCCAGGCTTTTTCGGTGATTATTCTAACGGGCATTCGATACTCAGGATCAGCACAAGCATAAACATCTTGAACAAACAATTCTTCACCTTGAGCCCAGGCTTGTAATCTTGAAAAAAGAGCATTAAATTTTTCAAGGCTATAAGGTCTGTTGTAAATTCCCCACCAGATATTTTTTTCAGTTGATTCTTCTTTTACAATGTATTTATCAGCAGCAGCACGAGCAGTGTGTTTACCTGTATATACTAAAAGTGGGCCACCTTTAACAATCTTTCCTTCATTCCTGAAAACTGCCTCTTCATACAAAGCTTCTTCAGGTAAATTCCAATAAACACGATCAAGATAAGTCAAACCTTGATGTTTCAATCTAAAATCTGAAGCAAGTTCCGTTGCCTCTTTTGAAGCCGGAGTGTTGAATTCAAGATATTTGCTCATGCCCAATCCCTCACAAGTTTTCTATCGCCAATATAGAGTTCGTTTGGTGCATTCGGATCAATTGCCCATTTGATTCTTTCTATTCCTTCCTGAATTTCTTTTAAAGTACCAGCGAAACTTAATCGGATATAACCTTCAATACCAAATTCAATTCCTGGAACCGTTAAAACCATAACTTTATCAATTAAGAGTTGGGATAACTTATGAGAACTCTTTTCATAAGCACTGAAATCTGCAAAACAATAAAATGTCCCATCAGGCACTTTGAATTTAACGCCATCAATTGTTCGCAGTAAATCACACATTACATTTCGATTGTTCTCAAGAGTTACTCTTAAATTTTCAACACTTGATTGAATTCCATTTAAAGCACCAACTGCAGCAAGCTGAAGAACAACAGAAGGACCACCAGTTTGATGACCTTGAATGTTTGTCATTGCTTCAATGATTTTTTTATTTGCAACAGCCCAGCCAATTCTAAAACCTGTCATTGCATATTGTTTTGAAACGCCATTAATAATAATCAGCTTAGAGTTTTCATCTTTCTTTTTAACAAATTCCCAGCAATTGATTGGTTTTCGTCCATCAAAGATTAAACGATGATAGATATCATCCATAATTAAATAAAGATCTCTTTTCTCACAGAAATCAACAATATCAGCTATGAATTCTTCAGAATACATCGCTCCTGAAGGATTATTTGGTGAATTGATAATAACAGCTTTTGTATAACTTCCAACTCTCTGCTCAATGTCTTGAATTCTTGGATAGAATGAACCATCTTCGGGATAAACAGGAACACCAACACCACCACAGAGTTTTGCCATTTCAGGATAACTTACCCAGTAAGGTGCGGGATAAATAACTTCTTCTTGAGGATTCAAAATTGCCTGCAGAGCAACCATTAATGCTTGTTTTGCTCCACTTGATGCAATAACATTTTCAGGTGCAACGGTTCTATTATAAAATTCTTCAGTATAACGGATAATTGCTTTTTTCAATGCAGGAATTCCATCAGGTGGAACATACCTGACCTCGCCTGTATTCAAATTTTGAACTGCTGCAAGAATTGCGTCAATTGGAGCTCGACTCTTTGGTTCACCAACACTAAAATTTATAACTGGCTCACCTTTTTCTCGGAGTATTTGTGCCTTTTCATTTAAAGCCAGAGTCGGTGATCCTTGAATGTTTTTTGCAATATAACTTAAACTCATACTTACACCATTGATTTTTTCTTCGGGCGGGAGATTTTTGAAGTATGTCTAAGAAGTTTCATAAATTTTTAATTAAGATTTCAAACCAAAAAATTAATCAGAACATTCTGAAAGCAAAAATAAGAAATAACAAACTCACTAGCATAGATAGATAAAAATTCATGATGAAAGAATTAATGAACTTAAACTTCCATTATCTCTTTTTCTTTATGTTCAAGAAGCTCGTCAATTAATTTTATGTATTTATCTGTTAATTTTTGAATTTCGTTTTCTGCCCTTTTTCTATCATCTTCTGAAAAGTGTTCTTCTTTTTCAAGTTTTCGTAAATGTTCTATTGCTTCTCTTCTAACATTCCTGACCGCAATTCTTCCCTCTTCAGCAAATTTCTTGCAGAGTTTTACGAGATCTTTTCTTCTTTCTTCCGTTAAAGGTGGAATTGGAATTCGAAGAATATTTCCATCGTTAATTGGATTAAGACCAAGCTCAGAAGTAAGAATTGCTTTTTCAATCGATTGAAGTGCTGATTTATCCCAGGGCTGAACAACAAGGGTGTGAACATCTGAAACTGAAATGTTTGCTAATTGATTAAGAGGAAGGACCGACCCATAATATTCTGCTTTTATTCCATCAAGAAGAGCAGTTGTTGCTTTGCCTGTTCTGATTTTTGCAAATTCCTGTCGAACAAATTCGACAGATTTTTTCATTTTGTCTTCAGTTTCTTTTAATACTTTATTTATCATAGGAACCTCAAATTTTAGTGAGTTTTAACTTCGAGGTCGACTTTTGTTCCTATTTTTTCGCCGAGTATAATTTTTGTAAGATTCCCCGGAACATTCATATTAAAAACAATAATAGGAATTTTATTTTCCTGGCAGAGAGTGAAAGCAGTTAAATCCATCACTCTCAATCCCATTTTTATAACATCAGAATAATTAATCTCGGTGAATTTTATGGCATCAGCATTTTTCGCTGGATCAGTATTATAAATTCCATCAACACGAGTCCCCTTCAAAATCACATCGGCACCGATTTCAATTGCTCTAAGTGCAGCAGCAGTATCAGTAGTAAAATATGGGTGACCTGTTCCAGCACCTAAAATTACAATTCTTCCTTTTTCAAGATGGCGAATTGCTCTTCGTCTGATATATGGTTCAGCAATTTCTTCAATTCTTATCGCAGAAAGGAGTCGAGTATGAATGTTTCTTTTTTCAAGAGTACTTTGAAGTGCAAGTGAATTAATTAGAGTAGCCAGCATTCCCATTTGATCACCAGTAACTTGATCAAAACCCTGTTGTGTACCGGCTACTCCTCTGAAAATATTTCCACCACCAATAACAATGGCAATTTGTACACCAAGATTTTTTACTGCTATGATTTCATCAGCAAGACGAGAAAGGACATTTGGATCAATTCCAAACTTTTTTTCGCCTAATAAATCTTCTCCGCTTAGTTTGAGCAAAATTCTTTTATAAACTACATCCGACATTACTTTTTCTCGTCTGCTAAATGAAATCTAATAAATTCTTTGATCTTTACATCAGTTTGATTTGCTTCGTTATAAGATTTGATCAATTCACTAACAGATTTAGAACCATCCTTGACAAAAGGTTGTTCAAGCAAACAAACTTCCTGATAGAATTTCTCCAACTTACCTTGCGCAATTCTTTCTAAAACTTGCTCTGGTTTTCCTTCATTTCGAGCCTGGGTTTTATAAATTTCAATTTCTTTTTCAATTAAATTTTTATCAACCTGATCTCTCGAAACTGTCATAGGTTTCATTGCAGCAACTTGCATCGCAATATCCCGCCCAAAAGTTCTGAAATCAGCTGGAACTGATTTTGTAAATTCAAAAACCACAAGCACACCAAGTTTTGAACCTGGATGAATATAATCGACAATAGAACCATTCACGACATTAACTTTTTTGAATCTTGATAACAGTATTTTTTCACCAATCTTACCAACCGCTTCATTAATCAAATCGGTAATAGTTAATCCATTTATTGTTGAATTCAAAAGTTCATCAAGATTTTGAAAATTATTGGCAAAAACATGATCAGCAATTTTATTTGCAAGTTCTACAAATGCTTCACTTCGTGCAACAAAATCCGTCTCACAATTTAATTCAACAATAGCAGCTGTTTTAGCATCTTCACTTAATCTAGTAAGGACAAGACCTTCATTAGCCGATCTTTCAGCTCTTTTTGCAGCAACAGCAGCACCTTTTTTTCTTAAATACTCGATAGCTTTTTCAAAATCACCACCAGTTTCTTCCAGTGCCTTTTTACAGTCCATCATACCGGCACCAGTTTTTTCTCTAAGTTGTTTCACTAATTCAGATGTAATAGCCATTTTCAACTCCCTCTAAAGATTAATTTTTTTCAGATAATTTTTCTTGTTTATCAGCTTCGGATTCTTCTTCGGCTTTAATTTCTTTTGATCTTTGTTGACCCTCGATAATTTTATCTGCCATATATCGAACAATTAAATCAATCGTTCTCACCGAATCATCGTTTGCTGGAATTATATAATCAACTCCATCAGGATCACAATTTGTATCAACAATTGCAAATACAGGAATTCCAAGTCGATTAGCTTCTTTTACAGCGATATGTTCTTTTTTAATATCAACTATAAACAAAGCACCTGGTAAACGAGTAAGTTCTCTTACACCTTCGAAAACTTTTTCAAGTTTTTCCTTTTCACGCGTCAAAATCAATCTTTCCTTCTTAATCATTCTTTCGAATGTTCCGTCATTCATCATCTTTTCAATATTCTGAAGTCT
>JBNAWO010000134.1:0-6087 GCA_049699815.1 Ignavibacteria bacterium
CTGAATTCACCTGTTTCCAGAACTCCATATTCACTTTGTGCAAGAAGAAAATGATAAAAAGAAAGTAAAATTAAAGTTAAAATGTATTTATTACGCATAAGATTAGAGTTTAATTCTTAATATTAATTTTAATTCATCATTTCTGGTTAAAAGTTCAAAATTGAAAAGATGAGCATCTACATAAGCATCAACCATATTAAGGAAATAAGTTAATCCAAGATAAATTGCAAATAAATCTCTTTGGTCATGATAGAATTCGCGAATCCTTTTATATAGAAAATTTTCATTTCCTCTTTGAACTGTTTCCAGATAAAATTTCTGATATTCTTCGTATTTTTTATCATTCTGCCACCAATTGTATCCAAACCATCCCATCAATCCCCAAACAATTGGTGCTTTCCAGTATGAATGATTGTAAATCTGGCCAAGTCCTGGAAATACAGCAGAACGAATTACAGCACCCCACGGTGATTTTATGTTTATATTTAAGGTATCTATTTCTTGAGCATAAGTGGAAGAAATTATAAGAATAAAATTAATTAGGAGAATTTTCTTTAACATTATTTAGAATATCCAGAATTCGTTCCATTTCTTCTCTTGAATAAAAGTGAATTTGAAACTCACCGCTTCCATCAGCCTTCAACTGAATCTTTACATTAGTTCCAAATTTAATTCGAAGTGAAGATAGAATTGATTCAAGATTCGGATCATTTGATAGTTGATTTAAAATTGGTTGATTTTTGTTTTTCTTCTTTTTTTGTTTCGCAATTTTTTCAACTTCTCTTACAGAGAATTTTTCAGTTATTATTTTTTTCCATAAGTTAATCTGCTCCTCTCTATCCTCAATATTAATTAATGCTCTAGCATGTCCGGGAGTAATTTCATTTTTGATTAAACTTTTTTGAATTTCTTCGGGGAGTTTTAAGAGACGAATAAAGTTTGAAATAGTTGATTTATCTTTTCCAGTTTTTTTAGATATGTCATCCAATGTTAGATTGCATTCATCTATCAATTTTTTAAAACCGAGAGCAATTTCAATCGGATTTAATGTTTCACGTTGTATATTTTCTATTAGTGATAATTCGATAAGTTCTTCTTTTGTAGAGACTTCAATGATATAAGCTGGAATTAATTCAAGCCCTGCTAAAATTGAAGCTCGTAACCTTCTCTCACCGGAGATTAATTCAAATCGTTGACCATCTTTTCGATGTACAGTAATCGGTTGAATCACACCACTTTGTTTTATCGACTGAGCAAGTTCTTCTAAGGCATGTTTGTCAAATTCAAGTCTTGGTTGATATGGATTTGGATCAATCTTATCAACCGGAATTTTTGAGATAATACCTTCTTTATGCAGCTCATCTAATTGAACTTTAGACTTTTCTTCTTCAACAGCTCTTGGTATTAAAGCCCCAAGTCCTTTCCCTAATGCCTGTCTTGATTTCATTCCTCAATTCCTCTATTGTTATTCTTGCTTAAAATCTCTGAGGCAAGCTGTAAGTAATTTTGAGAACCAAGCGCCTGTGCATCGTAAAGAATAGCTGGTCTGCCATGACTTGGTGCTTCCGATAATTTTACATTTCTTGTAATTATTGTTTTATAGACTTTATCGCCAAAATATTTTCTCACTTCTTCAGCAACTTGATGAGACAGTCGTAATCTTGCGTCAAACATAGTCAACAATACTCCTTCTATCTCTAAATGTGGATTAAAATGTCTCTTCACAATATTAATTGTATTAAGAAGTTGACCTAAACCTTCTAATGCAAAATATTCACATTGAACTGGAATAATAACTGAATCTGCTGCAGTTAACCCATTTAAAGTCAATAAACCAAGAGATGGTGGACAATCAACAATTATAAAATCATATTTTGACTTAAGACTACGAATATTCAATGCAAGAATTTTTTCTCTGTTTTGAACATTAACTAATTCAACTTCTGCTCCCACCAGATCAATATTGGATGGGATCAGATCCAAAAAATCAAGTTGAGTTTTTTGGATTAATTCTTCCGGCAAAGAATTATTTACAAGTAAGTCGTAGACCCCACGATTATTCTTTTCGAAACCTAAACCAGAAGTGGAGTTGGCTTGTGGATCAAGATCTATGAGCAAAACTTTCTTTTCATTCACGGCTAAACTTGCTGCTAGATTGATTGCCGTTGTTGTTTTACCAACTCCACCTTTCTGGTTTGCTATCGCGATTATTTTTCCCATTCTGCTTTATAACTCCTAAAATTCAAATGTCTCACCAAATTGTAATTTTTTTGCATTCTTTCCAATGCCCTTTACCATTTCAACGAATTTATCTGGATCAGCTTGAATTATAGGGAATGTGTTGTAATGCATAGGTATTGTTAATTCTGGATTTAATAGTTCAACTGCTTTTAATGCATCTTGCATTCCCATTGTAAAATTATCACCAATTGGTAAAAGGGCAACATTAATTTTGTTTAGATCACCAATTAATTTCATGTCGGAGAATAAACCAGTGTCTCCAGCATGATATAAAACTTTTCCATCAAGAAATAATAAAATTCCTGCAGGTTCACCCATATAATCTCCTTCGTTTGAAGATGAACCGTGATGAGCAATGGTAAATTTTACTCTTCCAAATGGAAATTCATACGATCCTCCAATGTGCATATTATGAGCTTTCACTCCTTTAGAAGCGACATAATTGGCTAATTCATTTACAGCAATTACAGTGGAATTACACCTTTTTGCAATTTCAAGTGTATCTCCGAAATGATCACCGTGAGCATGCGAAAGAATAATAAAATCTGCCGACAAATCAGCAGCTTTAACAGGTGCCAACGGATTACCTGTTATGAATGGATCAATTAAGATCTTATAATCATTGTGTTCAACTAAAAAAGCTGAATGACCAAAGTAAGTTAATTTAGGCATATTCTCCTCCCTCTTTTTCTTACAAATATAGAATTTGAAAAAGAATTTTATAAACTTATTCTTTGTCCAAAGTTTTCAACTTGAAAAGATTACCTCTTAACGTTTTTTGAGAAAACATTTTATTTAATTTATCGGTTAACTCTAATTTAGAAAGACCACGATAGAGTTTTCCATCTTCAGCTAATGAAACTGATCCGCTTTCCTCTGAAACAATTATACTAATTACATCAGCTTGCTCAGTAATCCCAATGCCTGCCTTATGTCTCATTCCAAGTTGAAATCCATCAATTATATTTTGTGAACTTAAGGGCAAAGTACATCGTGCCGCTTCAAGAACATTATTTCTAATAACCACTGCACCATCGTGTAATGGAGATCTTGGATTAAAAATAGAAATAAGTAATGGTTTAGAAAGTCTTGCACCTATCGAAATACCTGTTTCAATTACACCTCGCAATCCTGTTGTGCGGCTTAAAACTATCAACGCACCCCATTGCTTATCTGATAATTCAAAAACTGTATCGACTATTTCTTTTATCATCTTATCAGTTTCTTTTTGAAAGTAATAACCAAAGATTCTGTATCTGCTTAAAAGCAAAAGCAATCTTCTAAGTTCAGGTTGGAACAAAATCACAAATACTATAACCCAGATATCAGTCACCAATTTTAATAAGTAACCCATCAACTTAAGATTAAGAGCTCTTGCAGTAAATGATAGAAGCAATAGAATTACCAGACCAAGAAAAATTTGAGAGGCAATCGTTCCTCTCATATTCTTGTAAATGATATAGAACAAGTATGCGACTAAAAAAATATCAATCAGATCTAAAAGTGTAATCGTAATGAAATCTAAGTTTAATATATCAATCATTGGATTGTTGTATCCGGGGTTAAAATAGTTTCAATAATTTTTTTAGTTTCGAAAGCTTCTTTTACATCGTGGACGCGTATTATACTCGCTGCTTTAATTAAAGCAACTGCATTTGATACGATAGTACCAACCAACCTTTCCTCAGGATTTTGATTTAACAATTTTCCGATAAATGATTTTCTGCTTAATCCAACTAAAATCGGATAACCTAAAAATTTCAATTCTTCAAGTCGATTTAAGATCTCGTAGTTATCGAAAAGTCTCTTACCAAAACCAATACCCGGATCAATAAAAATTTGTTTAATCCCGATTTCCTCAGCATTCACAATTGAATGTTTCAACTCATCAAAAATTTCTGAGGTTGTATCGTTGTAAAACGGATTTTCCTGCATTGTCTTTGGAGTTCCACGAATATGCATTAAAATTACTGACGCATTATATTTTGCACAAACATTTTTCATTTCTGAATCAAACCTAAATCCACTTATATCATTAATGATATGAGCACCCACTTCGAGGCATTTTTCAGCAACAGAGCTTTTGTAAGTATCAACAGAAACAATCATTCCTTTTGAAAGAGCATATTCGATAGCTGGTAAAACTCTTCGAAGTTCTTCTTCGGCGGGAACAGGATCAGCACCCGGACGAGTTGATTCACCGCCAATATCAATTATATCAACTTGTTGATCATAGAATTGATTTATTCTTTCTTTCATTTTTGAAGATGAAAAATACTTTCCACCATCAAAAAAAGAATCATCCGTTACATTCAAAATTCCCATCACATATTTGTTCTTTGAGTTAAAAATTCTTCTTCCAATTTTATATTCAAATTTATCTACACGTTGATAATTATAAAGTTGTTTTTCAATATTAATTGCGACAGAATTTTCTACAATGCTTAATTCTTTTGAAAATGTTTGAATTAAATTTAAATCACCAAATAAAATAATTCTCTCACCGGAGATGAGTGCGATTTTTTCATATAAAGTATTCTTGAAAAAGTAATTTATCTTATCAAAAAGTTTTGAATTCTCTTTCTTTATAAAAGTCAATGCAAAAGTTGGATACAAAAAATTTTCGGCGAGCTTATTATCGCCGAAAATCCTTTTGAACGAATCGTAGTTTTGAAAAAACCGAATTCTGATATCCATTGCTAATCTGTTTCGAGCTCTCTTATTTCTGAGTGCTTAACTTTTCCTTCTTTGATCGTTACAAGAACATTAAAGTTTTTGTCCATTACAACTATATCTGCATCCATACCTGCAGCAAGAATTCCCTTTTGTCTTTGAATTCCTAATACTTTTGCCCCATTCAAAGAAGCCATTCTTATAGCATCGGTTAAGGGAACCTGAACTTGCTCAAACATTATTCTAACAGCTTCTTCCATTGTTAGAGTACTTCCGGCCAAAGTTCCATCTTCTAAATATGCTTTCTTTTCCTTAACATAAACTTTTTGATCTGCAAATTCGTACTCACCATCAGGCATTCCCGATGCACGAATTGCATCTGTGATTAAATTTATTCCTCTTGCACCTTTAAGTTTGTAAATTAATTTCATCACAACAGGATGAACATGGATTCCATCAGCTATCAATTCGATTTTTAATTCATCTCTTAAAAATGCGGCAGTTACTACACCAGGATCTCTGTGATGTAATGGTCTCATAGCGTTAAAGATGTGAGTTACATGAGAAGCGCCATTATCAATTGCTGTTTCAATTTCATCATAATTTGCTTCGGAGTGGCCAATCGACAAAACAATTCTATCCTGAGCAGCATGACGCATTATTTCAATTGCTCCTGGAAGTTCAGGTGCAATTGTCATTATTTTTATATAACCTCTTGCAGCATCTCTTAAACTGAACCAACTCTCAAGATCAGGTTTCCATAGGTATTCTTCATTCATAGCTCCTTTTAATTTTGGATTTATATAAGGTCCCTCCATATGAATACCATAGATATTCGTTTCATCGTTATTTTCGATGTAATGAGCAATTCGTCTCATATCTTGAATCAAATGATTAAAAGGTTTGCTGTAAAGACCAGCAAGTAAAGTGGTTGTTCCATGTTGAAAATGGAATTTACTAATTATCTCAATCGCATCTTCATCTTCATCAGCAAATCCTTTACCTGCGCCGCCATGACAAAGTAAATCAACAAATCCCGGAGTTATTAATAAACCTGAGGCGTCAATTACTTTTGAACCTGCTGGAATATCAACATCTTCAGATTTACCAAGTTCATAAATCTTCTTCCCTTCGATTACAATCGATGCGGGTTCAATGCATCTAAAAGGTGTA
>JBNAWO010000135.1:0-5988 GCA_049699815.1 Ignavibacteria bacterium
TCGATTTCAATGTTCCTTTAGATGAAAATCAAAATATTACAGATGATACGAGAATTCGAGCTTCCCTACCATCAATTCTTAAAGTTATTAACGATGGTGGAAGATTGATATTAATGAGTCATCTCGGTCGACCAAAGGGGAAACCAAATCCAAAATATTCATTGAAGCCGGTTGCAGAAAGATTAAGTCAATTGATTGGTAAAGAAGTAAAATTTGCACCCGATTGCGTTGGTGATGAAGTAAAGAAAATGGCAGATGAACTTCAAGATGGGGAAGTACTTTTGCTTGAAAATCTACGCTTTCACGAGGAAGAAGAAAAAAACGACCCTCAATTTGCGAAGAAATTAGCTGAAATCGCCGATCTATATATTAATGACGCTTTTGGAAGTGCCCACAGAGCTCACGCATCCACAGAAGGAGTGACAAAGTTTTTCAAAGAAAATGCAGCTGGTTACTTAATGCAAAAAGAGCTCGAATACCTTTCAAAAGCAGTTGGAAATCCTGAAAGACCTTATACTGCAATTTTGGGTGGCGCAAAAATTTCCGGTAAGATTGATGTAATTCAGAACTTAATGAGCAAAGTTGATAATCTTTTAATTGGTGGTGGAATGGCTTTTACATTTTTCAAGGCAATGGGCTTGGAAATCGGAAAGTCTTTGCTCGAAGAAGATAGAATCGAAATGGCAAAAGAAATTTTAGAAAAAGCAAAAGCCCAGAGAGTTAATCTTGTTCTTCCTGTTGATGTTGTAATTGCCGAAACCTTCAGTAATGATGCAAAGACTGAAATTGTGGATATCAATTCAATTAAATCTGATTGGCAGGGTCTGGATATTGGTCCAAAAACTGTTGAACTTTTCAAATCTTATATTGAAAAATCTAAAACTGTTGTCTGGAACGGACCAATGGGAGTTTTTGAATTTGACAATTTCGCTAAAGGAACTTTTGAAATTGCAAAAGCTCTTGCGGATGCAACTCAAAACGGAGTTGTGACGATTGTTGGTGGTGGTGACAGCGCTGCAGCAATTGCTAAAGCAGGTTTGGAAGATAAAGTTTCGCATGTTTCAACTGGCGGTGGTGCATCGCTCGAATTTCTTGAAGGAAAAGTTTTACCTGGAGTTGCAGCTTTAACGGATTTGACATAATGAATTTCACACAGAAGCCACACCCACCTCAAAATACCCCTAAAGCCCAAATCCCCCTCGAATGTGGCTTCTGTGTTCTTTTATTTTTGTTGGAAAAGTTTTGGGAAATAATTATAGGAAGTAAACTAAAGCATAATTTATAAATTTAAATATTATTTATTCTCCATTATAAGTTGATTTACAGAATTCTTTAGTGATGAATGAGTACAAATCAAACTTTAAGATTAATATTTTGATGAATTGTCAGATTAAAAGTCTAAACTTATTTAAAAATTTTTTTCTTATTTTTTGAATATGAAAAAGAGGAATAAAAATGAGTTATAATGATCGATATTATCGTCCAAGTTTATTTGGTGGTTTTTCTTTTTTCCCGCCAGTAATAAAATATCTAATGTTCATAAACGGATTAGTTTATCTCCTGCAAGTTTTTCTTGGTCAATTTTATTTCACTGATGATTTTGGAAGAGTCCATACTTTAGAAAGGTATATGATTAAATATTTTGCATTGATGCCGATTGGTGAAGGTTTTAAGGTCTGGCAAATAATAACTTTCCAATTTATGCATGGAAGTTTTTCCCACATTTTGTTTAATATGCTTTATCTTTGGATGTTTGGAACAGAACTGGAGAATGTCTGGGGCTCAAGAAGATTTTTAATTTACTATCTCACTTGTGGAATTGGAGCTGGATTTACTCAATTATTTTTATCTCCGATTTTTGAAGGTGCAGTTGGTCCAACTGTTGGCGCATCTGGAGGCATTTATGGTTTATTAATGGCATATGCTTTATTATTCCCGAGAAGACCTATTTATCTTTATTTCTTCATTCCAATACCTGCAATGTATTTGATTGGCTTTATGATTTTAATTGAGCTTTTCTCAGTTGGTGATTTATCGCTTACTGCTCATCTTGCTCATATTGGTGGAGCTTTCATTGGTCTACTCTACATTTTAATTGAACGAAGATTTAAATTCTCAATTGATGGTTTGATCGATGAAATTCTTTATCGTAGAAAAATGAAATTTTATAAGGCGACAAATTCACATTATAAAGATGTGGAATTCTATGAAATTGATGAAGAAACTCATAAAAAGGGGAGTGAGATTGAGCAAGAAGAGATTGATAGAATTTTAGATAAAATTAGTAAATATGGATATCAAAGTTTAACCGACGAAGAAAAACGAATTCTTTTTGAAGCAAGCAAAAAATTATAGAAGAAGTATGAAAAAAATAATCATCATAATTTTTCTATTGGCATTTTTCTTTTTTAGCTGTAAATCAAATTACAGAATTGAAGAAAAAGATTTCGTAAATCTTTACGCCGATTTACTCATACTTAAAGAAATGTATCGAGGTAACGATTCAGGATATATTAAAGCTCGAGACTCTGTCTACAATGTTTATAATGTAAATAAATCTATGGTAGAGAAAACGCTTGAATATTACAATTCCGATTCGGAGAAATGGAAAAAATTTTTTGAAAAAGTCGTTAAACGACTTGAAGAACAACCAACTTCAATAAAACTAAATAATTAAAGACAATGAATCCTGTAGAGATCATAATTAAGAAAAGAAATAGTCAAATCCTGACCGAAGATGAAATCAAATTCTTCATCAATGGATTTTTAGATGGAAAAATTCCTGACTACCAAATGTCCGCATTTCTAATGGCAATTTTTTTTAATGGAATGAATTCTGATGAAACTGTTGCTCTTACACGTGTGATGCTTTATAGCGGTGAAGTTTTAGATTTATCTCACATTGAAGGACTTAAAGTTGATAAACACTCAACTGGTGGAGTAGGTGATAAAACATCATTGATTATTGCCCCAATTGCAGCTGCTGCTGGTGTTAAAGTTCCAATGATCAGCGGTAGAGGATTAGGACACACAGGAGGAACATTGGATAAGCTTGAATCTATTCCAGGATTTCGAACTGATTTATCAAAAAATGATTTTATAAAGATTGTTGATAAAGTTGGTGCCTGTTTGATAGGACAAACAAAAGAAATTGCCCCTGCCGATAAAAAAATCTATGCACTTCGTGATGTAACTGGAACGGTTGAGTCAATTCCACTTATTTGTGCAAGCATTATGAGTAAAAAACTCGCCGAAGGAATTAATGGACTTGTTTTAGATGTAAAAACGGGAAGTGGTGCGTTTATGAAAACGCTTGAGGATTCTGAAAACTTAGCTATTAATTTGAAAAACATTTCTGAATCTTTTGGTGTGAATACGATTGCTTATATAACTGATATGAATCAACCACTTGGAAATTTTGTCGGCAACTGGCTTGAAGTTTATGAATCTGTAAAAATTTTACGCAATGAAGTTCAGAATGAATTAACCGAACTCTGTCATTTGCTTGCAGGTACAATGATCTTTCTTGGTGGAAAATCTAAAGATGTGGATGAAGGAAAAATTATTTCCAAAAAGTTAGTTTCAAATGGAAAAGCTTATGAAAAATTTCTGGAAATAGTTGAAAATCAATCGGGTGATGTTAGTTTTATTGAAAATCTTGAAAAATATCCTGGACCTAAATATCGAATCGAAGTAAAATCACCTCGAAGTGGTTTTATTTCAAAAATGGATTCTTTTGCAATTGGAATGCTTGGAATTGAATTGGGTGCAGGTAGAATGAAATATACAGATTTAATCGATCCAAAAGCTGGTTTTATTTTCTTTAAGAAAACTGGTGATGAAGTTAGACAGGGTGATTTATTAACTGAGATTAGAACTGATAAAGAAAATTCTGAGTATTTCGTTAAAAAACTTTTAACCTCAATTGAAATTTCTGATGTTAAGCCAGAACCTCTGCCACTTGTTTATCGAACAATCTAATGAGTGGAGGCTGAAGTGAACTTACAAAAGATTTTCATTCTGATAGGGATTCTTTTTCTGGTGATTGGATTGTTATTTCCTTACTTAAGTAAACTTCCTTTATTCCGATTGCCAGGTGATATCGTTGTTGATAAACCAAATTTCAAATTTTACTTTCCAATTACATCAATGATTTTATTAAGTATCTTACTATCAGTTATTATGTGGGTAATTAGAAAATTTTTTAACTGAGTTATTTAATTGAGTTTTTGTTTGATAAGGAGAATTAAATGAACAAGGGAAAACTTCTCTGGGTAGATGACGAAATTGAACTTCTTAGATCTCACATCTTATTCTTGAACGAAAAAGGTTATTCAGTTGATACGGTAACAAATGGTGAAGATGCGCTTGAAATGATTTCGCAAAATCAATACGATTTGATTTTACTCGATGAGATGATGGCTGGAATGGGCGGACTGGAAACTTTATCAAAAATTAAGGAAATCAATCCATCTATTCCTGTTGTGATGATTACGAAAAACGAAGAAGAGTCGTTGATGGAAGAAGCAATTGGAAGCAAGATCAGTGATTATCTTCTCAAACCTATTAAACCAAATCAAGTTCTTCTTGTCTGTAAAAAATTTTTAGAAAAAAAAGAAATTTCTGCGCAATATGTTTCAAAAGATTATTTAGAAGACTTTAATTATATATCAAGGAGATTACTAGAACAACCTGACTTTGAGGAATGGATTGAAATATATCTCAAGTTAATCAACTGGGGTATTGAACTTCAGGAACATACCGAACTTGATTTGCAATCAACCTTTGATGATTTGATGAAAGAAGCTCGACGAGAATTTTCAAAATACATTGAAAGAAATTACAAACACTGGATTAATTCAGAAGAAGACAGACCGTTTTTATCTACAGATGTTGTACAGGAATCAGTAATTACTCTTCTGAAAGATGGTTACAATGTTTTTTTCTTTGTTCTTGATTGTATGAGATACGATCAATGGCTTGTAATGGAAGAGATGCTTCGTCCATATTTTAACATTAAAAAGTTTTCTTACTACTCGATTCTTCCTACTTCAACTCCTTATTCACGAAATGCAATTTTTGCTGGATTATTTCCATCAGAAATTGAAAGATTTTATCCGGAATTATGGACTCATGGTAATGATGATGAAACTTCTCATAACAGATTTGAAAAAGAATTGTTAGAGAAATTACTTGAAAGGAAAAGAATTCGACTCAAAAATGAATTAAAGTACATCAAGCTCATTGACCCTGAATATGGAAAAAATTTTGAACAAAATGTTTTATCTCTTGTGGATCATAATCTTGTAGCCGTTGTAGTAAATTATCTTGATATGATTGCACATTCTCGTTCTGATTCAACAATCTTAAAAGAGATTGCACCAAACGAGCAAGCATATCTTTCTTTGACAAAAAGTTGGTTTATGCATTCGTCTTTGCTTCGTGCATTAAGGGCACTTTCGACAAGTAAAAAGACTCGAATTGTAATTACTACGGATCACGGAAGTGTGCGATGTTTACACGGTGCAAAAGTTTTGGGGGATCGGGAAGCTTTGCCTAATCTTCGTTATAAATTTGGTAGAAACTTGAAAGCTGAAGAAAAGCAGGCAGTATACATTAGAAATCCTCAAGAGTATAAATTACCAAAAAGAGGTTTGACGATAAGTTATATTATTGCAAAGGAGGATTATTATTTTGTTTATCCAACTGATTACAGCAAGTATTTGAATCTTTATAAAGATACATTTCAGCACGGCGGAATTTCGATGGAAGAAATGATTTTGCCCGTCGTTACTTTAGAACCAAAGTAAAAAGGTATTAGAAATTGAATAGAAGAGAATTTCTCTCAAACTCACCTGAAGAGACTTTTCAAATTGCAAAAAATTTTTCGAAAGAATTAAAACCAGGAGACATTGTTGCACTAAACGGAAACTTAGGAACAGGTAAAACAATTTTTGTCAAAGGAATTTGTGCCGGATTAAATGCAGA
>JBNAWO010000136.1:0-5883 GCA_049699815.1 Ignavibacteria bacterium
AAAACATAAGTTTCTCTCATAACTCATTTTCATATTTAATTCTTAAATTTGTATCTAAAATTAAGGAGAAATATGTACGAAGAACAGAAAAGACAACTCGAAGAATTAGACGAAAGACTTGAAGATTTACGAGGTTATCTTTGACATTGAAAAGAAAAAGGGAATTGTAAAAGAATTAGAAGAAAAAACTCAACATCCATCTTTCTGGGAAGATCAACAAACCGCTCAAAAAACCCTTCAGGAAATTAAAAATCATAGAGATGTTATTGAACGATTTGAAAAAGTCAGCAAATTAGGAAAAGATCTAAGAGATCTTATTTTACTTGCTGAAACAGAAGGGGATGAATCTTTTCTTTCAGAAATTGAGAAGGAAGTAGAGCTATACAAAAAAGAAATTGAAGAGCTCGAATTCCAAAATATGTTAAGTGGTAAGGATGATGCAAAGAATGCGATCTTAACAATTCATGCTGGTGCAGGTGGAACAGAAGCTCAGGATTGGGCTGAGATGCTTCTAAGAATGTATTTACGCTGGGGTGAGAAGAATGGTTATCAGATGAATGTGATGGACATTCTGGAAGGTGATGGTGCTGGAATTAAAAGTGCAACTGTTGAAGTTATTGGACCTTATGCTTATGGTTATTTGAAATCTGAAAGTGGAGTTCATCGTCTTGTTAGAATATCTCCATTCGATGCAAATAAACGAAGACATACTTCTTTCGCTGCTGTGTTTGTGATGCCAGAAATTGATGATGATATCGAAATTGAAATTAATCCCGCTGATCTAAAAATAGATACTTACCGTTCAGGCGGAAAAGGCGGGCAAAATGTAAATAAAGTCGAAACTGCTGTTAGAATCACTCATATTCCCACTGGTATTGTTGCAGCCTGCCAGAGTGAAAGGTCTCAATTGCAGAATCGAAATAACGCAATGAAGTTACTTAAAGCGAAACTTTACCAGCTTGAACTTGAAAAACTAAATCAACAAAAAAGTGAACTTGAAAAATCTAAAATGAAGATTGAATGGGGAAGTCAGATTCGTTCTTATGTCTTTCATCCTTATAATCTTGTTAAAGATCATAGAACAAATTATGAAACTTCAGACACTCATAGTGTGATGGACGGAGAAATCAATGAATTCATTAAAGCATTCCTGATGCAATTTGGTCGTCAAACTAAATAACGAGGAGTAAAATGAAATTTCATACTGAATATTTATGGTTCAACACTAAAAAAAGAAGAGAATATATAAACATCACTCGCGAAGTTGAAGAGGCAGTTTCAAAAAGTGGTGTTAAAGAAGGTTTTGCTCTTGTAAGTGCTATGCACATTACTGCTGGAGTTTATGTTAATGATGCTGAAAGTGGATTAATCCAAGATATTGATGAATGGCTTGAGAAACTTGCACCATATAATCCGAACTATCGACATCACAGAACTGGCGAAGATAATGGAGATGCTCATCTTAAAAGCTTACTCATCCATCATGAAGTAATTGTACCAATTACCGACGGACATCTCGATCTTGGTCCATGGCAACAAATTTACTATGCAGAGTTCGATGGGCAGAGAAGAAAACGGGTTATTATAAAGATAATGGGTGAATAGATTTAATTTTCTTTATAAATCTTTTCCAATCTTTCGAAATCAATCTTGACCATTTCAAAGATAACGGAAAGAATTTTTTCTCTTTTGCTCAAATCTGAATTCAAAAACATTTCTGCTAAATTTTCTGGTATGACCTGCCAGCTTACCCCGAATTTATCTTTTAGCCACCCGCATTGTTGTTCGTTTCCTTTCTCAGATAATTTTTGCCAGAAATAATCAATTTCATCTTGAGTTTTGCAATTGACCACAAATGAAATTGATTCATTAAAATCGAAACTGTGTTGGAGTTCTCCCCCACTGCTCGCATTAAACAAATTACCAGCTAAACTAAATTGTGAAAATAAGATCGCTTCAGTTTGATTTTCATTTTGGTCTGGGTAGGGAAATTTCATAATGATTTTAGAATCTGGAAATATTGAAGTGTAAAAATTAACTGCTTCATTTACATTTAAATATTTCTCGTTAACAAAAAGAAGGGAAGGGACAATTTTTTGAGCAGAATCGATATCGTTAATATCAAGCTGCCAGAAGACTCCAAATTTGTCTTTTATGAAAGCGTATTTATCACTCCAGAAGTATTTGTCTTTGGGAATTAAAACATTTCCCTCTTCAGTTAATGAGTTAAATAATTTTTCAAAAAACTCATCACTGCCACAATAAACATAAAAAGAGATTGCTTCACTCAATTTGAATAGCGGTCCACCATTCAGTGCAATAAATTTTTTCTTCATCAATTCGAATGTAATTGTTGATATTGTCCCTTCTTCTTTCCCGTGATATTCGTATCCAACTTTTGTATAAGGTAACGAAAATAAAATTTTTGAGTCAGGGAATATCGTAGTGTAAAATTTTGAAGCTTCTTCAGCTTCACTGTCAAACCAGATACAGGGATTAATTTCCATAATATACTCCTCTTATTTTTGATTTTTTTTGAAAAGATTTTAATTATGGTATATACATATTAGTAAACTATATTTCAATGCTAAGATAAAGTTTATACTATTTTGTTTTTTGCCAATAGAAAAAACCGTTATCTAGTTACTTGACATGATAATCAATTTTTTACAGTTAGAATTTTTATTGATTTTTAAATCTTTTGAAAATTGAAAAGACAAATATAGATAGGTATATTTAAAAAAATCTGAGAATTAAAATGATGATTAAGCAAAGTTTAATAATAATATCAATTTTTACGACATTCATTTTTGCCCAGGAATATCAAAAGTTATCTAAAGTACTGAAGGATGATAACTCCAAATATACCAATGTAGGCAACATTGGTCTTACAATTACAAACTTTGGAATGTATGGTCATGGTTTTACTCTCTGGCCTCGTCAACCTAATTGTGAATATCCAAAAGGTAGCGGCATTGAACACATCTTTGATGGAAGTTTATGGGTTGGCGGTGTTGTTGATGGTCAGATTAGAGTTACTACTGGTTCTGTAGATGCTGCTTCTGTTGGTACACGAGGCGGAGGATTTGAGTTTACCAACTCCCGTGAATCTGTAATTATTGAACGTTCTTCTCTTTTAACAAGTAAATTTTATAGTCCACAAGCCATAAGTCATCAGGATTTTATCGCAGAATATTCTGATACTTCTACAAGACTACTTAGCGGTGAAGTGATTCCAGATCATAATCCACTTGGAATTGCTGTTCGACAGGAAACTTATGCGTGGAATTTCCCATTTGCAGATTTCTTTGTTATTATGAATTACTGGATTAGAAATGTTTCAAATAAAATTATCGAAAATGTTTATGTTGGATTGTGGACTGATCCAGTTATAAGGAATACTAATGTGACATCTCCTCAAGTTGGGTCACCTTTTTATACACATGGTGGTAATGGTTATATAGATTCACTTCGATTAGGTTATGAATTCGATTACGATGGAGATCCGGGATTTACGGATAGTTATTTTGCTGTTAAATATTTAGGTTCAATTCCAAGAGTTGATACGGCTTATTTTCAATCCTGGCAATTTAGAAATACAACAGATCCGATTTATTTTTCACCGCAGGATGATATTCAACGATATCAAAAATTATCAGAATCTTTAAGAAGAGATAGGATTGATCCTCTGAGATTAACTCCGAGCAATCGGTCGTTTTTAATTTCAACTGGACCATTTAGGAGATTAGAACCTGGCGACTCAATCAATGTAACTTTTGCGATAATTTGCGCAAAGAAATTTGGACCGGATTTAGCTAAGTTTGATACCGAATTACAAAGAAAATATTTGTACTCTAACGCTAATTGGGCACAACTTGTCTATGATACTAAGTATAGATTTCCTGAACCGCCAGTTTCACCAAGAATTAAAGTTGTTTCTGAAGATAGAAAAGTAACTTTGTATTGGGATAGGTCTGCTGAATTTTCTATTGATCCATTATCGGGTAAGCAAGATTTTGAAGGTTATAGAATCTATAAAAGTCAGGCAGGAATCGATTTAACTCAATCGCAGGATTTAAATCAATTATTGATTAAGGTTGCTGAATTTGACAGCGCTGGTAATAATTATGGTTATAATACAGGATTTAATTTCATTCGGCTCGACGCACCAAAATACTTTGATGGCGATACAACGGCGTACTGGTACAAATTTGAATTTGATAATTTATTGAATGGTTGGCAGTATATTTTCTCTGTTACAGCATTCGATAAAGGTGATATCGAAAATAATATCGAGAGTCTGGAAAGCAGCATTACTGCAACTTCATTAAGAGTATTTCCAGGAACTCCACCAAAATCTATCGATGAAGTAGAAATTGGAGTTTATCCAAATCCATATTATGCTGGTGCAATCTGGGATGGGCCGCAGGAAAGACAGAGGAAAATTTATTTTTATAATTTGCCTGAGGAATGTGAAATAACAATCTATACTCTTGCAGGCGATATAGTTGCTGTTTTAAATCACGATCAAAATTATAATGGTAGTGATATTCGCTGGTTTGAAACTTATTCAAAGGAAGGTAAGCAAATTCTTTCTGGCGGAGAACATGCGTGGGATTTAATCACAAGATATGATCAGGCAGTTGCTTCGGGATTATATCTTTTTACTGTTAAAGACAAAAAAACTGGTAAAATAAAGACCGGGAAATTCTTAATAATTAAATAAGGAGATAAGAGATGAAAAGAAGTTTTTTAATTTTATTTCTAATATTTTCCATTTCTCTTTTTGCACAATCACAATACCCTCTATATTCCATTAGAGATATTCAATTCCAGCCACCAGATTCTTTAGCTGCAGGTAAAGATTATTCCCCGCGACTGGGGGATACGGTTAGAGTGATTGGGGTAGTTATGATTCCGACTTTGGATAATCCAAATACAACTCGAAGACCAATTATGTGGGCAGGTGCAAGATGGCAAACTTATATTGCAGATACGAATTACAACGAAACTGAATGGGCTGGATTAAATGTAATTCAACACGATACAAGCGCTGCCGGTCAATCTACCTATTTTGATTTACTTGATACTTGTATGGTTGTTGAAATCACAGGAAGGGTTGAAGAATTTGGAACGAATAGACAAACTCAATTGGCTGTTTTATTAACAACGCCAGTAAATGTTTTAGGTCAAAAAGATTATAGACCGACTCCAGTTTTAGTGAATGTTTCAGATTTTGCTAATGGCACTACTCCTAATCTTGTTACTGGTGAAAAGTATGAAGGTATGTATGTAGAATTTAGAAATGTAATTACTTCTGATGCCAATGCAACTAACGGGACTTTTGCAATTAATGATGCGCAAGGAAATAAAATTTTTATTCACGATCAGTCAGGATACTTTACAAGAAGAGCACATCAGTTAAGAACTTGGGATCCACCAGTTAATGGAACTTTGTTAGAATACATAAGGGGTGTAATTGGAACTGGTTCACAGGGTTATGTATTAAGACCTATGCTTCCGAATGATTATAAAGTTGGGACTGTCATTCCACCAGCAATTTCATCTATACGAAGAGATTTAAATACTGTTGGACCAAATCAACCGGTTACAATTACTGCTTCAATTTCAGATTTAGATGGAACAGTTGCACAGGCTAAGATTAAATATCGTGTAAATGGGGGTACATTAACTGAAATTAATATGAGTTTAGTAAGTGGAACAACCTGGAGTGGAACAATTCCAGGTGTTCAAGATTCAGCATTGGTAGATTATTTCATCTGGGCAATTGATAATGCTGGTAATTCATCTATTAATCCAGTTGATACTTCGAGGTCACGTTATTTTTATCTTGTATTAAATCGACCCTTAACAATTCAGGAT
>JBNAWO010000137.1:0-3572 GCA_049699815.1 Ignavibacteria bacterium
TTTTTGTTTTAATGTGTCCATCATCCACTTAAATATTTAACTTTCTCTTTTTATAGATGTCTACTAAAAATTAGAAGTCTTTCAATCTATTTAATGTTTGTCAAGTTTAGCTTTAATACTGCCTCTCAATAAATTTTTTTCAGTTTCGTTAATGAATTAATTTTTTTCGTTTTATAAATTATACTGTTTTTTTGATAATTATAATTTCGGTTGATATTTTTTTAATTAGTTTGATGTAAATACAAGTTTTATCTTGCTTACTCAATTTTTTAACTTTGCATAAAAATAGATTATAATGGAAATGACAATATCAAGACGAAGGTTAAGAGAGAAGGTTCTTCAAATTCTTTATGCTTATGAACTTTCAAACGATTCTTTAGATTTGATGTTTGAAGAACTTCTTCAAGATGTTGAAGAGGAAGAATCAAAAGAATTTGTAAAATTATTAACGCTATTAACAATCAAACACCGTGATGAATATGATGAAATGATCAAACAAGTTGTCAAAAACTGGGAAATCGATAGAATTGCAGTGATTGATCGGCTCCTGATAAGAATGGCAACTTGTGAAATGTTGCATTTTCCAGAAATTCCACCCAAAGTTTCGATCAATGAAGTCATTGAAATAGCGAAAAGATTTTCCACGGATCAAAGTGACAAATTCATCAACGGTGTGCTTGATGCGATTTTAAAAAGATTGAGAGAGGAAAATCGCATTCATAAGAAAGGGCGAGGATTAATCGAAACTTGAAGCAACTTGGAAATTAGGTGAAACTTAATTGGAGAAAATTTTTATCAAAGAAATATCGACAGGTTTTTTATTGGTCACTTTTTGATTTTGCAAACACTTCTTTCTCCATCACGATAGTTACTTTTGTTTATGCTGTTTATTTTAAGGAAACAGTAGCGGGCAATAAACCAATCGGTGATTTTTATTGGAGTCTGGGCACAGGCATTTCAATGTTTATTGTTGCAATTATTTCTCCATTTCTTGGAGCAATAGCTGACTATTCAGCGGGTAAAAAAAGGTTTCTACTTTTCTTTACTTTATTGTGCATTCTTTCATCAGCTGCTCTTTTTTTTATTGGTTCAGGTGATATAATTGAAGGATTAATTTTATTTATTATTGCAAATATTGGATTTGAGGCTGGACTGGTTTTTTATGATTCATTTTTACCAGAAATCTCAGATGAAAAAAATTATGGTCGTACTTCAGGTTTTGGTTTTGCAATGGGCTATATTGGTTCCTTCGCATCACTTGTAATTATTTTTCCATTGATAACAAATAATCAGATTCAATTTTCTTTCCCGGTTTCGGCGTTATTTTTTTTGATTTTCTCTCTTCCTCTATTTCTATTTTTACCGGATACAAAAAAATATGTTCAAAGGAATAAATCATATTTTAAGATTGGATTAGAGAGAATAAGCTTCACAATTACTCACTTAAAAAATTATAAAAATCTTGCTCTATTTCTTGTCGCATTTTTCTTTTATATCGAAGGAGTGAATACAGCTATTTATTTTTCAGGTAATTACGCAAAATCAACTTTGAATTTCTCTTTCTCTGAATTAACATTTTTTTTTATGATCGCTCAAACCACGGCTGTTGTTGGTTCAATACTTTTTGGTGTAATTGCAGACTCAATTGGGCAAAAGAAGACCATTTACATCACTTTGATAATTTGGTTCATTGTAATTTTCACCGCTTCAATTATTGAATCTAAATTTGGATTTTTTATCGTTGGTTGCATCGCCGGGTTGGGTATGGGATCAACTCAATCAGTCAGTAGAAGTTTGATGAGTAAGTTGACTCCGTTTGACAAGAAAACTGAGTTTTTTGGATTTTATTCCTTTTTTGGAAAATCTTCAGCTATTTTGGGACCACTGGTATTTGGTTACATCTCCTGGCAGACAGGAAGTCAACGGATTGCGATATTAAGTATGGGGCTTTTCTTTACAATTGGAATGATTCTTCTTAGCAAGGTTAAAGAACAATCAGCTAAGTCTATTCTGTAAAATTTTTCTAAAAAAATAAAAATTTTTATTCAGTAAGATAAGCCAAGGTAATTTTCATCTCAGTAAAAAGAAATTTTTGAGCTTGCTTCAATTTTTATTTTTGAATAACTTGTTTTTGAAAGGTGATTGAAGATGAAAATCTTTATTAAGATAATTGTTTTCACTATCCTCATTGTTAATTTAACCTATGGACAGAAGAGCAAAATATTTGTTTTAAAAGTTGATGATGCAATCTCACCACCAATTTCTGAATATACTCATGATGGAATTAAAACCGCTCTTCAAGAACAGGCTGAATGTGTAATTATCAAACTAAATACTCCTGGCGGATTGTTAAAATCTACACGAGTAATTGTATCAGAACTTTTAGAGTCTAAAATTCCGGTTGTTGTATATGTGAATCCTTCAGGTGCACAAGCAGCATCTGCTGGAGTTTTTATTACGCTTGCAGCTCATATAGCAGCAATGACGCCTGGAACCAACATTGGTGCAGCTCATCCGGTTTCATTTGACAAAGTTGATTCGGTTATGATTGAAAAAGCAACGAACGATGCAGCTGCTTTCATTCGAACTATCTCCGAGAAAAGGAACAGAAATGTCAAATGGGCTGAAGATGCAGTAAGAAAAAGTCTTTCAATTACAGAAACTGAAGCATTAGATTTAAAAGTAATAGATTTGATTGCGTCAGATCTGAGAGAATTGCTTGTGAAGATTGACTCAATGAAAGTTAAAGGTGTTTTTGGCGAAAAAGTTCTTTCTACAAAAGATGCTGAAATTGTTGAGTTTGAGATGAGTTTTGGACAAAAGATATTGCGATGGATAAGCGATCCAAATATCGCTTACATTCTTTTGATGATAGGTCTTTATGGATTGCTTTTTGAATTATACAATCCTGGTTCAATCTTTCCTGGAGTAATTGGGATCATATCCTTAATTTTAGCTTTTTATGCACTTCACACTTTACCAGTTAATCTTGCTGGTATTGCATTGATTATTGTAGCGATTATTCTATTTGTTTTAGAGACTCAAATAGTAAGTCACGGACTTTTAACAGTTGGTGGAATTGTCTCATTTATTTTGGGGTCACTCATGTTAATTAGAACTGAATCCGCACTTGAAGTTTTTAAAATTTCTTATCAGGTAATCATTGTTCTTGCGATTTTAACTTTCTTGTTCTTTTCTTTTGCGATTGGACTTGGAATTAAAGCTCAAAAAAGAAAAGCAACAACTGGAATTGAAGGAATGATTGGCGAAATTGGCGAAGTAATTACAGAATTAAATCCCACAGGACAGGTGAGAGTTCATGGAGAAATCTGGACGGCAATCTCAATTGATAATCAGAAGATTGACGAAAACTCTAAAGTTGAAGTTGTAGAAATTCAAAACCTAAAATTGAAAGTAAAAAAAATAGAGTGAGGAGGTTCTATGATTTCACCAATATTATTTACAGTTATTTTCTTTTTGATTTTAATTCTCTCAAGTGCAATTAAGATTTTGAGAGAATATGAAAGAGGCGTTGTATTCCGACTTGGAAGATTAATTGGAGCTAAAGGTCC
>JBNAWO010000137.1:3582-5669 GCA_049699815.1 Ignavibacteria bacterium
TTCCGATTGTTGATAGAATGGTTCGAGTAAGTTTGAGAACAATTGTAATGGATGTTCCACCTCAGGATGTAATTACAAAGGATAATGTTTCTTTAAAAGTTAATGCTGTTGTTTATTTTAGAGTAGTTCAGGCGGATAAAGCAATTGTCGAGGTTGAAGATTATCTTCTTGCAACTTCTCAACTTTCTCAAACGACTTTGAGAAGTATACTTGGACAATCGCAGCTTGATGAAATTCTTTCAGAAAGAGATAAGATCAATCGAGAATTGCAACGAATTATTGATCATCAAACTGAACCCTGGGGAATAAAAGTTTCTAATGTGGAAATCAAGCACGTTGATTTACCACCTGAGATGCAAAGAGCAATGGCTCGACAAGCCGAAGCGGAAAGAGAGAGACGAGCAAAAATTATTCACGCTGAAGGTGAATATCAGGCAAGTCAAAGATTGAAAGAGGCTGCTGAAATAATTGAAGATCATCCTGTTGCGGTTCAATTAAGATTTTTACAGACACTAAGTGAAGTTGCAAGTGAGAAAAATTCTACAACTATTTTCCCTATTCCGATCGAATTAATCAAACCGTTTTTGAAAAAGAAAAAAGACAAATAAAAGATTGAGAAAACTCTTAATTTTTATTAAGATTGCAATTGGATTTAGAAATTTTGCGGGTGTAGCTCAGTTGGTAGAGCGTCAGCTTCCCAAGCTGAGGGTCGCGGGTTCGAATCCCGTCGCCCGCTCAAGTTTAACAGGGTTTACGATTAATTTAATTTATGTTTATCTCTAATTGAATTTCATCAAATTTCCAACTGGTATTTGAAAATTTCGAAGCAAGAAATTTTAAAGCTTCCTATAATTAAATTTATAAACATTTAACAACTTTGTTATTAAACTTAATCAGATTAATCTGAAAAACATTATTTTTCTATAACTTCTTTTACGCTTTTGGTGATTGTAAAATGAAAGGCTAAGCTTGATTCAGCCTAAAGCTCATCCGTCTCTGAGGGAAAAGTTTGACAAAGTTTTAAGGAAATTTCGTTCTGTCATCCTTCGACGGGCTCAAAGTGAAACTGGACTCTTACATTTGAGGGAATAATAGGGTTACTTCATTCAACGAGCTCAAGTTAACAGAAAATTATCTTTTATTATCTCAAGGTAATAGAATATCACTCAATTTGAAATTAATTATAAAAAAACAGAAATCATCTGATAGAAAATAACTTAAATTTTTACGAACTTTGTATTAGAACGAAAAAAAATAGAAGGAAACCTATGGCAATTATCAAACCTTTCAAAGCACTCCGACCAGAAAAAAATGTTGCCCATCTCGTTGCAAGCGTTCCCTACGATGTTGTAAGCAGGGAAGAAGCATATGAATTGGCAGAAGGTAATCCAATTTCATTTCTAAGAGTTACTCGTTCTGAAATTGAATTACCTACAAATATTAATCCTTACTCAAAAGAAGTTTACGAGCTTGCACGCAAAAATTTAGAATTAATTACTGAAAAAGCCCCATTGGTTCAAGATCAAACAGATAGATTTTATTTATATCAGTTAACAATGGGAGAACAAAGACAGACAGGAATTGCTGCAACATTTGCCATTGATGATTATGATAATAATGTAATCCTTAAGCATGAAAAAACTCGGAAAGAAAAAGAAGACGATAGAACAAATCACATTCTTACAACTTCTGCTCAAACAGGACCAGTTTTTTTAACATATCGGGATGTGAAATCAATTAATGAACTTATTGATAAAATAAAAATGGAAGTTGCACCAATTTATGATTTTATTGCAAAGGATGGGGTTCAACATAAAATTTGGATTGTACCAGAAGAGTACAACCAATTTATCATCGATGAGATAAAAAAAGTTAATAAAATTTACATTGCCGATGGGCACCATCGGGCAGCAAGCGCTTCAAGAGTTAGAGCAATCAAAAGAGAACAAAATCCAAATCATCGCGGTGATGAAGAATACAATTTCTTTCTAGCCGTTTTATTCCCAGCTTCTCAGCTAAAAATTCTCCCTTATAATCGTGTTGTGTTTTCATTAAATAATCTTTCAGAAAAAGAATTCGTTGAGAAA
>JBNAWO010000138.1:0-873 GCA_049699815.1 Ignavibacteria bacterium
GAAAATAAAAGAGACGAATTAATTATGAGAATTTTTTTCAGAAAAATTTTTGTCAATTAAAATTATAAATCAAATATTATTAGCAAAACTTATCCACGAAAAACAAAATCTTATGTTCATTTCTTAAGCTATTATAAAATTATATTCTTTGTTCTTAATCATCTAAATTTTGATGGAGTGGGATAGAGTGTTTGAACTTTATACAATTTTTGGAACTTAAACTTTTTAATTATTTACTTCTTTTTATAACCTTTAAAAAATTAATATATTCGTATGATATGATAACGAAATTCGGATATACAACTTTAGGTTATACTGCAATTTTATCTTTCTTATTGATAGCGATAGGGATTTTTCTAACAAATCCTTATCTCAAATATTTTCTTATCGTAGTAGGCGTCTTAATTCTTGCCTTTACAATCAATTTTTTCCGCGATCCGGATAGAAGAACTCCAGAAGGCAAAAATCTTGTAATCTCCCCCGCCGATGGAAAAATAATCTCAATCATCAAAACATTTGATTCTGAATATTTACAAACTAACTGTTATAGAATTGCTATTTTTATGTCGCCACTTAATGTTCATGTTAATAGAATCCCATTCTCCGGAAAAGTTGAATACTTAAAATATTATCCGGGCAAATATTTAGTCGCATTTGAAGAAAAATCATCAGAGAATAACGAAAGAATGTCGATTGGGATTAAATCTGACTTCGGAAAAATTCGTTTTACTCAGATTGCCGGTTTTGTCGCACGAAGAATTGTAAACGAACTAAAAGAAGGTCAGGATGTTAAAGCAGGTGATCGTTTTGGTATGATTAAATTTGGAAGTCGCGTTGATGTCTATCTTCCGCTTGACGCAAAAATTAAGGTCA
>JBNAWO010000138.1:883-5654 GCA_049699815.1 Ignavibacteria bacterium
AAGGTCACTGAAAATCAGAAAGTTTATGCAGGCGAAACAATCATAGCAGAGTTTGAAGAATCGAAATGAAATTAAGAGTTACCAAATCTTTAATCCCGAATCTCTTTACAATAATGAATATGTTTTGTGGATTTTTATCTGTTGTAAATTCATCAGAAGGGAATTTTTATTACGCTTCCGTCCTAATCATACTCGCAGGAATTTTTGATGCGCTTGATGGACTCGCAGCACGAATTACAAAATCTGCAAGTGAGTTTGGAGTTGAGCTCGATTCTTTATCCGATTTGGTTTCATTTGGAATTGCTCCTGCTTTCCTTATCTATAAAATTCAACTTTATGTTTTTCTTGAAATTGGAATTTTAATCTCTGCATTTTATTTAGTTATGGCTGCCTTTCGCCTGGCAAGATTTAATGTGCAACTTGTTGGATTTGAAAAGACGCATTTTTCTGGCCTCCCAAGTCCAATTGGTGCAATGACTGTTGCATCATTTATATTGACCTTTTATGATAATTCAATTGGCCAATTCGCTGGAAAGTCGGGTTTCTACTTTGTTTTCATTGCCATTGTTATTGGTTTTTTAATGGTCAGCAAAGTTAGATACGAAGCCTTTCCCAAATTGACAAAAGAAGGTTTAAGACAAAATCTATCTTTAACAATATTTATGATTCTTTCGGTTATCCTTTCGATCATATCCGAAGGGAAAGCTATTGTTTTTTTGTTATTGATTTATATTTTTTTTGGATTTTTCCGTTCTGCTGTGAAATCGACTATTAATTTATTCAAAGAGAGTTATTCGAAGTAAATAAAATGTTTAAGGCGAAAATTTTTATTAAAAGGAAAAGGACGATTTTAGATCCGCAGGGAAAAGCTGTTGAACTTGGTATTAAATCTCTTGGATTTCAAAATGTAGCGAATGTGCGTGTTGATAAATACATTGAACTAGAAATAAATCAAGTAGATGAAGCTAAGGCAAAAGATGAGGTAGATAAAATTTGTGATTCGCTTCTTGCCAATCCACATCTTGAAGATTATTTTTTTGAATTAGAAAGAATATGAAATTTGGTGTTGTAATTTTTCCAGGTTCAAATTGTGATTATGATACATATTATCTCTTAAGGGAAATTCTGGGTGTAAAAACCGAATTCTTATTTCATAAAGAAAATTCTTTGAATAATTGTGATGTAATTATTCTACCAGGTGGTTTTTCATATGGAGATTATTTAAGAAGTGGAGCTATTGCAAGATTCTCTCCAATAATGAAAGAAGTCATTAAATTCGCCCACGAAGGTGGGACTGTTATTGGAATCTGCAATGGATTTCAAATTTTATGTGAAAGTGGACTTTTGCCTGGCGTTCTTTCAAAGAATAGTTCTTTAAAATTTCAATGCTTTGATCAACAATTAAAAATTGTAAATAACAAAACTCGTCTCACTAATTTGTTTCAAGAAAACGAAGTCGTAACTTTTCCAATTGCTCATGGCGAAGGAAATTATATTATAGACGAAGACGGTCTCAAAGAACTTTATGATAACAATCAAATCATTTTGAAATACTGCGACAAATATGGTAATATTAACGAGGAATCTAATCCTAATGGTTCAATGGATAACATTGCTGGTATTTGCAATAAAGAAGGTAATGTTTTTGGATTGATGCCTCATCCTGAAAGATGCGGTGAATCAATTCTTGGAAATACTGATGGAATTAAAATTTTTAAATCAATCTTAAACTATTTAAGGAGTTAAAAAATGTTTGGTAATATTGGAACTGGTGAAATAATACTGATTTTGCTTGTTGTCCTAATTCTTTTTGGCGCCAAAAAAATTCCCGAACTTGCTCAAGGACTTGGAAAAGGAATCCGTGAGTTCAAGAAAGCAATGAGAGATGTTGAAGAAGAAATCAAGCAAGAACCGGAAAAAATTGAACCAAAGAAAGAAAAATCGGAAGAAAAATCCTGATTAGTTTTCGGTAACTATAAAGTGACTATACGAACTAAAGTCCAGAATTATCTGGAGAACATTAAATCAAACCAACATCTAAACGCTTTCCTGCAGGTTTTTGAAGAAGAAGCATTGCAGAAATCAGCTGAACTTGACCATAAGATATCTTCAGGGGAAAAAACAGGAAAGCTTGCTGGTTTAGTCTTTGCAATTAAAGATAATATTGCAATTAAAGATAAAAGACTCACCTGTGGATCGAAAATACTGGAAAACTTCGTAGCTATCTATGATGCAACTGTAATTGAAAGAATTATTAAAGAAGATGGAATAATTATTGGTAAGACTAATCTCGACGAATTTGCAATGGGCTCTTCTAACGAAAATTCTGCCTTCGGTCTTGTTAAAAATCCATACAACGAAACAAGAGTTCCTGGTGGATCAAGCGGTGGTTCTGCTGTAGCTGTTGCAAAGAGAATGTGCGATGTAGCTCTTGGATCAGATACTGGTGGATCAATCCGTCAACCAGCTGCATTCTGTGGTGTGTTTGGATTAAAACCAACTTATGGTCGTGTTTCAAGATATGGTCTTGTTGCCTTTGCTTCTTCTTTCGATTGTATTGGACCTATTGCCAATGATACTCTTACAATTGCAAAAGTTATGGAAGTAATTTCTGGTTATGATGAAAAAGACAGTACAAGTTCAACTTTACCAGTTCAAAATTTTTCTGAATTAATCAATCAAACTCCAGAGAAAATTAAAGTTGGATTACCAATAGAATTTTTTGATGAAGGATTGGATGCAGAGATCAAATCGGAGATTTTTAAGTGCGTTGATTTTCTAAAATCAAATTCATTTGAAATCTACGAAATTTCACTCCCCCATCTCGAGTATTCAATTGCAGATTATTATTTGCTAACAACAGCAGAGGCTTCATCTAATCTTTCGAGATACGATGGCGTTAAGTATGGCAGTCGAATTGATAATCCAGTTTCATTAAAAGAAATGTACACTCGGACTCGAGATGAATATTTTGGAACAGAGGTGAAAAGACGAATAATGCTCGGTACTTTTGTTCTCTCTGCAGGTTATTACGAAGCTTATTACCGAAAAGCTCAAAAGGTTCGACGATTAATTCAAAACGATTTCCTCAATGCATTTCAAAAAGTTGATTTAATTATCTCACCGACTACTCCAACAACAGCATTCAAACTCGGTGAAAAAGTTGACGATCCTCTCTCAATGTACTTAAGTGATATCTTTACAACCTCAGCAAATCTTGCTGGCATTCCTGCGATGAATGTGCCAATCGGATTTGCTTCAAAAAATTTACCAATTGGAATGCAATTAATGGCAAATCATTTTCGAGAAGATTTAATTTTGCAAGTCTCAAATTTTATTGAAAAGAATTTTATCCAGGAAAAATTATAGGGATTAAATTATGAGCATACTTGTAAATAAAAAATCAAAAGTTCTTGTTCAAGGAATAACTGGAAGTGAAGGTTCATTCCACACAACACAAATGATTGAATATGGAACCAATGTTGTTGCAGGTGTAGTTCCAGGCAAAGGTGGAATGACTTTCAATGGAGTTCCAATTTTTAATACTGTTGAAGAAGCAGTTAAAAAAACTGGTGCTGATACTTCAGTAATTTTTGTTCCACCTCAATTTGCACCGGATGCAATTTTAGAAGCCGCATTTGCTGGAATTAAGGTAATCGTTTGTATTACTGAAGGTATTCCGGCAAAAGATATGATCAAAGTCTATGATGTTATAAAAGATATGAATGTACGATTAATTGGTCCAAATTGTCCCGGCGTAATTTCACCAGGCGAATGTAAAGTTGGAATTATGCCAGGCTTCATTCACAAAAAAGGAAAAGTCGGAATCGTTTCACGCAGTGGAACCTTGACATATGAGGCTGTCAAACAATTAACTGATCTTGGAATTGGTCAATCAACTTGCGTGGGAATTGGTGGTGATCCGGTAATAGGATCGAGATTTATTGACATCATTAAATTATTCAACGAAGATAAAAACACTGAAGCAATTGTAATGATTGGTGAGATTGGCGGAACTGCTGAAGAAGAAGCTGCTGCATACATCAAAAAATATGTAAAGAAACCAGTAATCGGATTTATTGCTGGTAGAACTGCACCTCCAGGAAGAAGAATGGGTCATGCTGGTGCAATTATTTCCGGTGGAAAAGGTACTGCCGCTGAAAAAATGGAAGCGATGCGTAAAGCTGGAATCACGGTCGTTGAAAGTCCTGCGGATATCGGAATTACTGTTAAAAAAGTCCTAGAAAAATTGAAATCAAAAAATCAAAAAGTTTCAAAAACTAAAAAATCAACAATTAAAAAATCGATTAAAGTAACTAAAAAAGTAAAATCAAAAACAAAAAAATGAGGAGTGAAAATTGGAAAGAACATTAGCAATACTTAAGCCTGATTGTGTACAAAGAAATTTAATTGGTAAAGTAATTGAAAAAATTGAAGCCGCTGGTTTTAAAATAGTCGCAATGAAGATGATTCGTCTTTCAAAAGAAAGTGCCAGAGGCTTTTATGAGGTTCATAAAGAAAGACCTTTCTTCAATGATCTCATTGAATATATGACTTCCGGTTTCTGTGTTCCAATGGTGCTTGAAAAAGAAAATGCTGTTGAAGATTTCAGAAAACTAATTGGTGCAACAGATCCAGCAAAAGCAGAAGAAGGAACAATAAGAAAACTTTATGCAACTAGCGTTCAGGAAAATATTATCCACGGAAGTGATTCACCCGAAAATGCTGTAAAGGAAATTAATCACTTTTTCTCAAGACATGAATTATTAGG
>JBNAWO010000139.1:0-5581 GCA_049699815.1 Ignavibacteria bacterium
GCCAAATAACCAATTGATGGCTTTTGAAAATCACTTAACGGTAATGTAACCCCACCTTCGAAAGTTGCAACCCAGAATTTTCCAAGAGAATTATATTTTGATTTTAATTCAAGGATCTGTTGGGCTGGAGAAACAAGAGGAAAGAGAAATAATAAAAGTAAAACTATATTTAAAGCCTTTAAATAAATAAATTTCATCTTAGACCTACAATTTTTGGTTTAATTTGGTAAAAAAAATAAAAGTTGTCAAGCCCTATTATTTACTTTAATATTTGGAAATTAATCCAATCACCTAAAGCATAAATTTTAAACATCTTTACTATTTTCTTAAAAATTAATGAAGTGAGAATCTTTTCGACAAAGGGAAAGCATAAAGAATTTAAAATATTGAATAAAAAGACTGCCAGAGAGGAGGGGAACTCTGGCAGTAGGAGAATTACGAATTTAAGGAGGTCTAAGGAGGAGGTATTTTCAACTCAAATTCGCAATGCAAATTTTAAAAAATTTTTTTAATTATCAAAGTGTTAGTTGTTAAATAATTATTCATTCATTACTTTTGCATTGCAAAAATTAGGGATGATATGATCGAATTAAAAACTAATTTAGTCGAAGAAATAATTAAACTTAGAGAAGAGTTGAATGCAATTATTTTAGCTCACTACTATCAAGTTCCTGAAATTCAGGACATAGCTGATTTCGTTGGTGATAGTCTTGAATTATCCAAACAAGCAGCTAAAACAAAGGCTGACGTTATAGTTTTTGCTGGCGTTCATTTTATGGCTGAGACAGCAAAAATTCTAAATCCAACAAAAAAAGTACTTTTACCAGATCTTGAAGCAGGTTGTTCTCTTTCTGATAGTTGCCCAGCTCCACTTTTCAAAAAATTTCGTGAAGAACATCCGGATTATTATGCGGTGACTTATATTAACAGCAGTGCAGCTGTAAAAGCGTTAAGCGATATAATTTGTACATCCTCTAATGCAGAAAAGATCATTCGATCAATTCCAGAAAATCAAAAAATTCTTTTTTCTCCCGATAGAAACCTTGGCAGATATTTAATGGAAAAAACCGGACGTGAAATGCTCTTATGGGATGGGACCTGTATGGTTCATGAGCAATTTGTTCAAAATAAAATCGAAAATCTTAAGAAAGAAAATCCTGATGCTTTAATTATTGCTCATCCTGAATGTGAGGAAAAAGTTTTAGATATCTCTGATTTTATTGGATCAACAAGTCAACTTTTAAAATTCGTTAAGGAAAACTCAAATAAAAAATTCATAGTTGCGACTGAAATAGGAATTATCCATCAGATGCAAAAAGCTTGTCCAGACAAGGTTTTTATTCCTGCACCTCCAGAAGATTCAACCTGTGCGTGTAATGAATGTCCACATATGAAAAAGAATACACTGGAAAAACTTTATCAATGTATGGTAAATCTTGAACCAGAAATTATTTTGCCCGATGAATTGATTGAAAAGGCTTATATTCCGATTAAAAGAATGTTGGATCTTAGTTAATTCATTTGCTTTTTTAAAACAATTCGCATAACGCTACCTTTATCAGTTGAACTTGACTTCACAAATATTCTACCCTTGTGATATTCTTCAATAATTCGTTTCGCAAGGCTTAAGCCTAAACCCCATCCTCTTTTTTTTGTTGAGAAACCTGGTCTAAAAATTTCTTTACGATATTTTAAATCTATTCCCTTTCCTGTATCTATAACATCCAGATATATATGTTTCTTATCTTCTGAAAGCTGATAGGTGATTTTGCCCGATTTATCTTCTATCGCATCAATTGAGTTTTTAGTTAAGTTTTCAACCACCCATTCGAACAGATCTGGATTAATTTTTGCAATAAAATATTTCCTGTTATTTCCATCACTACCTTTAATTTCGATTGAAAGCTCGATGTTTTTACCGCTTTGAGGAATTCTTCTTTCAAAATAAGCAATAACTCTTTCAATTATTTTAATTAAATCTTCTTGTTTCATCTCAGGAGTTGAACCAATTTTAGAAAACCTATCCGCAACTTTTTTTAATCTCTCGAGATCATTCTCAACTTCAGCAATTAAATCATTCATTTTATCGGGATCGTTAACATTTAATTTCATTAACTCAATCCATCCCATTAAACTCGAAAGAGGTGTTCCCAATTGATGAGCTGTTTCCTTTGATAAACCAACCCAGATTTTACTATTCTCATTTTTTTTCACATAACTAAAGCTTATATATGCAAGTAAAATAAAAGCAGCCGCAATTAAAAGCTGGACATAAGGATAATATTTTAACTTTTCAACCAGTTTAGAATCGCCATAATGAATTTTGCCCAAAACTATCGTATCAGCATAGGTCACTAAAATTGGCTGGTGAGTTGCATCCATTTTTTTGATTAAATCAGAAATAAAATTAATTTTTTGTTCACGCGTTAACATTGTGTCTATTTCTATATTTCTAATCTGAGATAAGTTTTCAGGATCAAAATTATCGTTTGCATCTGTCAAAATGAGTGGGAAATCAATCTCTTGAATGATATTTTCAAAAATAAATGTATAGTCTTTTTCAGGTTCTTCTGATTGTGCAATGTATTCAAGTCCTTTTGCATACAAAGTAGCAATACGCTTTTCTCTTTCCTGAAGTTGTTTCACGACCTTATTAGTGTAAACCAGTGTACCTGCCGCTATTATTGAAGCGACAAAAAGAAGAATAAATTTAATATAAATTGGGAATTCTCTTCTAAATTTTATCATTCACGCATCTCTTCTAAAAATTTTATTAAAGCAACTTTGATCGCTTCAGCAATTTTCAATTGATAATCTGATTGTTTCAATAATGTTTCCTGTTCAGGATGAATTATAAAAGTTGGTTCGACAAGCAAAGCAACTGTTTCAGGAATTCGACACATATAAAGGTTATCCCAATATACCCCAAAATCTGGTAAATTTAATTTCTCCTTTAATTCATTATGCAGATAAAATGCAAGCTCTCTGGCATTTTGATTATAAAAGTAAACGCTGAATCCATTATGCTCAAGTGGATTAACGCCATCCGGGACTGCATTATTATGAATACTTATAGATATATCAGGATTGAAAGATACGACTTTTGCTTTTCGTTCTCTCAAAGGTAATGGATTTTCTTCACGAGTTAAAAAAACTTTTGCTCCTTCTTTTTCCAGGACCTCTTTTGTGACTTTGGCAAGAATTAGATTGATGTCTTTTTCTTTTAATCCTGAAGGTCCAACAGCTCCGTCATCGGGATTGTGTCCTGGATCAAGAACAATTTTAATGTCCTTCAATGGATTTCCAAAAAATAGAAATCTCTTTTGAATCTTCGGCGTCTTTTTAATCTTTAATACAAGAATGTTTTCTTCATAGTCAACATAATATCCCCAGAGATGTTTTTGATTGAGAAAAATCGTTAACTCAAGCTCATCATTAGTAACTTGATTCCATTTTATATTTTGTATTAAACTTTGTTGTGGATCGTAATATACCCAATCAATATTAGAGACTGCGTTAAAAATCCTCAATTTAAGTTGCAAAGGGTTTGTAAGTTGCTGAATTTCATACGGTAATTTTTCGTGAAGTCCAATTTCCACTCGTACAAAATTACCATCATCTTTTGTGCGAATGATTTCGATTGTACTTCTTGGTGGTGGTGTTCCAACAGGTAAAAACTCAACAGAACTCTTTGGAACGAAAATATGTTGATTTTGAGAAAGCTTTAGTCTATAAAATCCATTGCGTTCACCATCACAAATAGCTTTTACACCTTCAGGTAAAAACATTCGATAACCAAGCATTGGTCCAGTTCGTCCAATTACAAGATTAGGATCGTATAAAATTTTTGCAACTTTCAATTGGTTAGATTGATTGATTGTAATTTTTGAATTTAGTTGAAACTCTTTTTTCCCGAGCTTATCATTTTCCAATTGAACAAATATTTTTTTGTTAGTCCATTTTTCATTCGGGATGACGAAATGACCTTGATAGATTCCTTTTATCGTATCTTTTGATAGTTTAAAACCACTTCCAAATACAGCTTCACTCAAAAAGAACTGGTTTGTAAGAGGTATTTCAACTAATGGATATTTTTCTTTCTCTCCTTCAAAAGAAAAAGTTGCTTTGCAATTTGGAGTAGCCTTGAATTTTATTTCTAAAATTTCTCCAATATTTAATGATAAATTTTCTGATGGTTCAATTTGAAAGTTTTCATCGATTCGAAGTTTGTCTTCAGGTAAAGTTTTAAGTGGTTTTGAAATTCTTAGAGGATAATGAATTGTATCTTTTGAATTCTCTCCAACAAGTTCGAAAATCAAATATCCAGAAATATATTGTTCATCTGAAAAATAAATTGAATCAGTTAATTCAGGTAAGATAATTTTTGAATAGTGTAAAAATGTTCCATTCTGTTCAACCTTAATTTTTTCAGAATTAACGAAAAGATTTTTTTTAGAATGCGTTATTCTTCCTAGAACTAAACAATAACCATTCTGAGCATTCACCACTTGATTGGGTTTTGGATAAACTATAATTAGTTCGTCTTGATTAATGACTTCATTTTGTGCAATGCTAAAATTAATGATGCTCAAAAATGCAGTCAAAATGTAAATAAGGATTGAATTAAATGATAATTGAGTCATCTCTTTCAAATCCTGTTGAAATTATTTTTATTTTGACTCCAACATTTTCTTCTATAAAACTTAAATACTTCTTTGCATTCTCTGGTAAATGCTCAAATTTTTTTAAACCTTGAATGCTTTTCTTCCAACCATTAAAAGTTTTGTATATAGGTTCTACTTTGCCAAGAGTAATAACATCCGTTGGAAAATAGTCAATTATTTCGCCATTTATTTTATAGGCAGTACAAACTTTTATTTCATCAAATCCGCTTAAAACATCTAATTTTGTGATCGCTAAAAAATCAAATCCATTAATTTTTGATGAATATTTCAAAGCGGGCAAGTCGAGCCAGCCGCATCGTCGAGGTCTTCCAGTTGTCGCACCAAATTCATTCCCATTAATTCTTAAAGCTTCACCTATTTTATCATTTAATTCAGTTGGAAATGGACCTTCACCGACTCTTGTGCAATAAGCTTTAGTAACTCCATATATTTCTTGTATTTGTTTTGACGAAATCCCTGAACCAGTTAATGCGCCACCAATTGTTGGATTGGAAGAGGTTACAAATGGATAAGTCCCGAAATCTATATCGAGCAAAGAGCCCTGTGCACCTTCGAGCAATATTTTCTTTCCCTCTTCAATTAAATTTGAAACCAGAGCAGGATCTCGTGTGACAAAAGAAATAAGTCTATCCCTCACTTCAAACAAATAATTTTTAATTTCATCAAATCTAATTTGATTTGATTTGTAATAATGTTCAACAAGTAAATTTTTTATTTCTATATTTTTTTCAAGAATTGAAAAAGCATAATCTAAATTGAACAAATCAATTGCCCTAATTCCTAATCGAGAATATTTATCAACATAAGTAGGACCTATTCCTCTTCCCGTTGTTCCAATTTTATTGGTCCTGCTTTCACTTAATTGATCGAGTAATTTATGAAATGGTAAAACTAAA
>JBNAWO010000140.1:0-5577 GCA_049699815.1 Ignavibacteria bacterium
TGCTGCAATCTGCTGCTGTGAAAGTAAAGTATAAAGTAAATGCAATTAATATGGTTAAAAGTTTTTTATATGATTTCATAATTCCTCCAATTTTATTTTAATTTTTCTGTTAAAAATTCAGCTATTTTATCTATACTTATTCTTATTTGTTCCATCGAGTCTCTTTCTCTAATTGTCACTGTTTGATCCTGAAGAGTTTGACTATCGACAGTCACGCAATAAGGTGTACCAACTTCGTCCTGCCTTCGATATCTCCTTCCGACCGCACCTTTGTCATCATAAAAAACTCTAAAATCTTTTCGTAAGTCTTCTGAAATTTTTCGTGCAAGCTCGGGCATTCCATCCCTATTAACAAGAGGGAAGACTCCGACTTTAATTGGAGCAAGCTTTGGATGGAGCTTCAAAACAACTCTCTTCTCACCACGAACTTCCTCTTCATAGTATGCATCGATTAGAAATGTCATAAAGCTTCTGCTTGCACCGGCAGAGGTCTCAATTATGTAAGGAATATATTTCTCTTTAGTCTCGTCATCAAAATATTCGAGAGATTTGCCAGAATAATTTGAATGTTGAGTAAGATCGAAATTTGTTCTATTGTGAATTCCTTCAATTTCACCCCATCCAAATGGAAATTCATATTCGATATCAACAGCAGCGCGAGCATAATGAGCAAGTTTATCTTCGGGATGAGGAGAAAATCTTAGTTTGTCTTTGTTCAAACCAAGTTCAATAAACCATTTCATTCTTTCTTCTTTCCAGTATTCAAACCATTTCATATCCTCGCCCGGTCTGACAAAGTACTGCATTTCCATCTGCTCAAATTCCCTTGTTCGGAAAAGAAAATTTTTTGTATTGATTTCATTTCTGAAAGCTTTACCAATTTGAGCAATTCCAAATGGAATTTTTTGCCGTGATGAATTTAGAACATTCAAAAAGTTAACAAATATTCCTTGAGCAGTTTCAGGTCGCAGATAAACAACGGCTGCATCTTCTTCCACAGGACCAATAAAAGTTTTAAACATTAGATTGAATTGTCTCGGTTCAGTAAATTTTCCTTCCTGTTGACACTTGATTGCTTTACGTCCTTTATAAGCTGGATTTCCACACATTGCATCTTCAAGTTGATCAGCACGAAACCGAGCTTTGCACTCTTTACAATCAACCATTGGATCAGTGAAATTGGCAACATGTCCGGAAGCTTCCCAGACTTTAGGATGCATTAAAATGGCAGCATCAATTCCTTCTATGTCTTCTCTAAAAGTCATCGATTGCCACCATTCTCGTTTGATATTATTAAGAAGTTCTACACCAAGTGGACCATAATCCCAGCATCCATTTAGTCCACCGTAAATTTCTGAGGATTGAAAAACAAAACCTCTTCTTTTTGCAAGAGATACAATAGTTTCAAGGGAAACGCTCAATCTTACCTCCAAATTTGTTTTAACTTAAAAATAAAAATAGCTAATGATTTAGAGCTTTACAAAATTGAATTTTTCAGATTTTATGAAGGAAAATTTAGTATACTATTTAGTGTTTAACTCTTTTCTGAAATTCAATTAATTAAAAGATGTAGAATATCATTTATTAGTTTATTAAATCAACTAAATTAAAATAAAAACAGGCTCAAAATTTTTTTAGCAAGTTTGGACAAAACTTAATTTTTATTCACTATCTAAACTTTGCTTTGTGTAAGAGAAAATTATCAAAATTATTTTTTTAACCCGATAAAATTTTTTCAAGCTCGTCAAATTCAATTTTATCAATCTTATTCTTCACAATCTCAAGAGTTAGAATACCAAATTTTTTGTAAACGATTTTTAATTCGTCGTTCAAATTATCAAGTGCTTCGAGATTTTTACGAACCGTCAAAATATCTCCCCTCGAAATTGGACCAGTTAATGCCTTTTCAACGCCAAAATTTTGAATATTCTGAATTGTCGATAGAAGTAAGTTCAAATATGATTTGACAGCATTTCTACCAAGAACTTTTTCAATTTGGTAAAACTGAGTAACAGTATAATTCGATAACAAAACAGCCAGTGAATGATAAATTTCTTTTTGCTCCTTTTTAAGTACAAAAAATTCCCAATTCATTTTTTTACAAAAATCAATTGCAAACCTTTTGGAAATTTTTGAACTGGTTTCAAGTGCAAAAACACTTTTATTGAAATTTAAAATCTCAAATGGGATAAAATTAGAAACGAAACTAAAATTTGGATGAAGAGAGAAAACATTGCAACCGACTTTTTCCAGTTCTTTCAATTCATCAGAAGTTAATGCACCTGAAGTATGAAATGCAAATTTTTCTTTCCAATTAAAATTATTCTGCGAAAGTTCATAAGATACTTCTTTTATATATCGATCTTGAACAGAAATAATGAAAAGATCCGCTTTTTCTGAAATCTCTGAAATTTTTGTAGTAAACTGTTGTGCCTTTACATATTTGGAAAGTTCTCTGGCTTTTTTTGCCGATCTATCAACAATAGAGATAATTTTTATTCTTTTATGTTTTAATGCAAGAGCAAATGCTGTCCCGACTTTTCCTGCGCCTATGATTGCAACTGAAAGTTTTTTCATTTAAATAAAAATCACTCCTTATAAAAAGCAGCAGAAAGGTAACCCACAACTTGATGTTTTTCTCCGCTTGCTTCACTTGAGTCGTTTCGATATAAAACTTTTGATTTATTTGCACCTAAAAGTTTAGATGTTCTCATTACAGTAACGATTGGACCACCACCGCAAGCCTGGACTTTTTCTTCTTCCAGTTCATCTATCAATTTTTCTTCATCAAAATCATTAATCAATTTTTCAACTCTTGAATCCAAACTATTAGCAACATCATGAGAAAAATAGTGAGATAAGTCTGAGCTTGCAATAATCAATATATTTTTATTCTTTAAAACTTCTGCTAAAACTTCTGCTAGTGCAAAAACTATGTCTTTGCTCTGATCTCCAATAACAATAGGAAGTAACTTAAAATCCTTAAGGATAATTTGCAGGAAAGGTAACTGGACTTCGAGAGCATGTTCACGTCCATGACCACGTTTTGAAAATTCAATTACGCTGTTATAATCTTTTAATTCATCTCGAAGATTAGTATCAATTGTAATTACGCCAAGCGGAGTTTGATATGCACTTCCATTATAAATAGAAACACCACGAAAATATTCATAATGACTTGGTGAGATTACAACAACTGTATCGTATTCTTTTCCTATTAAAAGCTTGTAACCAAACGCAGCAGTTTTTGCCGAATAAAAATATCCAGCGTGAGGTGATACAAGTCCTATTATCTCACCACTAATTTTAGGTGGATTAGCTTGACTTAAATAATTTTCTATAGCTTTTTTGAGTCGAATTGGTTCTCTTTCATAAAACATTCCAGCAACTGCTGGAGGTCGAATTTCACTTGTTATCATCTCCTTTTCCTCCTACTTCGTTTTCTGAAAAAATTTCAGCAGAAAAAATTTCAATATTAGTTTGTGGATCTTTCCACTCATTTTTACTTAAACCTGCTTTAAGGCAAGTATGCTCTAAAAATTCTTTTACTGTCCAATTATATTTTGTCGCAACTTGTGGAAGCAATAAACCATGAAATGGACCTTTTTGAATTATCAACCCGTGTTCACCTATTTTAATTTCATCAATTGAAGATATTTTTTTCGGTGGTGAAAGTACTGAAATTTCTATTTCGATATGGTCTACTTCTTCTTCTGTCAAAGGATAGAATCTTGGATCTTCAAATGCAGACTTTTTGGCAACTTCATAAACTAATTCATAAAGAGGCTTATCACTAATAATATAACCGATGCAACCTCTTAATTCACCATCAATCGTCAGAGTTACAAATACTCCACACTTTTGCTTTAGTGCATCTGGAAATTCCTGGTTAAGATTAACTACTGCTTTACCAAATTCTTCTTTAATTGAATCTCGAGCAATCTGAAGAAGAATTTTTTTTTCTTCGTCACTGAATTTCATAACGCCTCCTGAGAATTTAATCTATACGCAACGAGTTCCATCTTATCTTTTATAAAGTATAAATCATCATCATACATAAAGAACGAATCTGGAATGGGGGCAGGAGTTGATTGATTCAATGTTTCAATTAAAATTGGTTTTTCTTGTGTCTTATCAAAAATGATCAACCTGTTAATTAAACTTCTCATTTCGATTTTATCATATACATTAAAAACCAGATAATCTGATCTATCTATAAATTCAGAGAATGCCAAATACAAATTGTTAGATAAAAATTGACTAATAAGCTCTGAAATTCGCTCGTCCCGAGTTGGGCTGTTTAAAGTTTCAGTGAACGAATATCTCGAATAATCTTTCTCTTTGATTGAATTTAAAATAGGTTGAGCTTCTTCTTCTGAACCCATTTCACTAATTATATCGCCATCTTCAATTGATAATTTGAAAAACTCATTTTTTTCAAATTGCGAGATATAACCATAAACATAATTTTCATCTAAATTATAAAAAGTTAAGTCATCATTAACCCACAAGACTTCACCAGAATTCAAATCAACATTAATTATTTTTTTATGATTTGGCATATCTGGTTTTTCAAACTGATGAAGGATAAGGTATTTTGAGTTTGTTCCTTCTATACCGATCCAGAATTTTTCATCAAGGAAAGTTTTATCTTTCCAGAAAAATTTTCCACTCACTCGGTCAATACAGGAGAAATAAACTTCTTTCTTCTGGACATCACGTTCTTCAATTACAATTTGATCAAGATCTGTTAGAATAATTCTCCAGATATTTCTGCCCTGATTAAATGAAAAAAGTTTTTGAATCTTAGTCATAATAAAGCTCTCTTTCTAATAAAATTTAGAAATTTATCCTGTTTAATTCCAATTGAAATTATTTAAAATTATATACAAAGGTAGGATTTCTAAAAATAAAAAAGGCGAAAAACCAGGATGGTTCTTCGCCAGAAACTTGATAAGTTAACCTATTTCCTGTACTCACTAAAAACAAAATCTTTGTCTTTTGCCTGCATATGACAGGCAAAACATTCACCTTTCATATTTTTGACAACTCCTTCACGAGTATCACCGGCAAAACCTTCAAATCCCCAGCCACCAGTATCTTTGTACTTTTTAGAATTTTTCACCATTACTCCAACAACTTTACGCTTGCCTTCTGTGATTGCGTTATTTTCAGAAACGGCTTCCATTAGATCGAACACGATCACAGAACCGTCTTTGAATTTATTGCCGGCTCTGTAACCTGCAAGAGCTGTTTTGTTGGCGTAAATGTGGTGAATTCCACCAAAAGCTTCGTAGAGAGGATGACCTTTTTCTAAAACCATTGATTTAATGTGTGTCCAGCCTCTATATCCTTCGGGATATGGAACATCTGTCCCTTTTGGAATCAAAGCAAGGAAACCGAGAAGAGAAATAAGAACAAGTGTGATTTTGATTTTTAGTTTGTTCATAAGTCCTCCATTTGTTTTTTTTATTATTTACTTTAGGATTCCTAATCATTTTATAAAATAAAAAAATAATTGTCAAGAGATTTTTAATTCCATAAAACTTCAAATTGTGTTTGAAATATTTAGAATTG
>JBNAWO010000141.1:0-5551 GCA_049699815.1 Ignavibacteria bacterium
CGGAGAATATCTTCATAATCAACACCTGCATATACAATTGTTCCATTTATAATATGAGGTTCATACTCTTCCATTTCTTCTATAGTACAATTGTATTTTTGTAAATCATCGAGGGTTGCAAACCTCTGTACCCTTTGAGCATTCAAATCACCATAAGGCATTGGGTGTCTGATAGCAGCAACTTTTTTCCCTGCTTTCTTTAAAAGATTAGCAACATATCTTGAAGTTTGACTTTTACCACAACCAGTTCTAACTGCAAGCACTGCAACAACTGGTTTGGAACTTTTAAGCATTGTTTTATCAACACCGAGTAAAATAAAATTTGCGCCAGCTGCATTTGCTTCAGATGCTTTTGTCATTACATGTTCAAAAGTTACATCTGAATAAGCAAATACAACTTCATCAACTTTATGTTTTTTAATTAAATCTGTAAGTTCATTCTCATGAAAGATTGGAATACCCTGAGGGTAAAGTTTGCCAGCAAGCTCAGGTGGATAAATTCTTCCATCAATATTAGGAATTTGTGTAGCCGTGAAAGCCACAACTTCATACTCTTCTTTATCACGATAGAATATATTAAAGTTGTGAAAATCACGACCAGCAGCACCCATAATTATAACTCGTTTACGAGTCATATATCCTCCGATTTTTTTATTCTACTGTTACGCTTTTCGCTAAATTTCTTGGTTGATCAACATTCAAACCTTTGGCAACCGCGATATAATAAGCCATTAATTGTAATGGAATAATTGTCAAAATCGGTGAAAGCATTTCAATTGTGTTAGGGACTGGAATTACATAATCAACAAGCGATTTTATTTGTTTATCATCTTCACTCACGATTGCAATAACTTTTCCTCTTCTTGCCTTAACTTCTTCAATATTGGATAAAATTTTATCATAAGTAGAATCTTTAATCGCAATAAAAACAACAGGCATATTTTCATCAACAAGTGCGATTGGACCATGCTTCATCTCGGCAGCTGGGTAACCTTCAGCATGAATGTATGAAATTTCTTTAAGCTTTAATGCACCCTCAAGTGCAACCGGGAAGTTATAACCGCGACCGAGATACAAGAAATTTTTTGCATCAACAAATTTCTCTGAAATTGATTTTATGTAATCTGCTTGTTCAAGAATTTGCTGAATCTTTCCCGGAAGACTTAGAAGTTCTTGACATATTTTTTCACCATAACTAAATGGCAAATTTTTTCTTCTTCCGAGAAGAATTGAAATTAAAGCCAGAACAGCCAGTTGAGATGTAAATGCTTTTGTTGAAGCGACCCCGAGCTCAGGTCCTGCATGAATATAAACACCAGCTTGTGTTTCTCTTGCAATAGATGACCCAACTACATTACAAATTCCAAGCACAAGGGCATTTCTTTTCTTTGCTTCTCGAATTGCAGCAAGTGTATCGGCAGTTTCACCGGATTGACTAATTGCAATTACAACATCATTCTTTGTCAAAACTGGATTTCTATATCTAAACTCCGAAGCATATTCAACTTCAACAGGGATCTCTGCATATTGTTCGAGCATATATTCACCAACTAATCCAGCATGCCAGGAAGTTCCACAAGCTGTAATGATTAATCGATTTGCATCAAGCAGTTCATCAATTACTGGTTCCAAGCCACCAAGTTTAACATTACCAGCGCTTAATATTATTCTACCACGAATTGAATTTTGAATTGATTCAGGTTGCTCAAAAATTTCTTTGAGCATAAAATGAGGGAAACCACCTTTCTCAATATTTGAAATATCAATGTCAAGTTTCTCGATATCTCTGTTTTGAATTTGATTATCTAATGAGCGAATTACAAACTTATCTTTCGATATTTCTGCTATATCTCCATCTTCAAGAAAGATTACATTATTTGTGTATTCAAGAATTGCTGGAGCATCTGAAGCAACAAAATGCTCTCCTTCTCCAACTCCAATGATCAAAGGGCTTCCTTTTCTCGCACATATAATTTTATCTGGTTCTTCAGATGAAATTACACATATACCATAAGCACCTTCAACTTCATGTAAAGCCATTCGAGTTGCATTAAAAAGATTATTTTCTTTTTCATAAAAATATGAAATCAAATGAGCTATTACTTCACTATCAGTTTCACTTGCGAATTGATATCCCATCTCTTTTAGCATTATCTTCAAAGCACGATAATTTTCTATTATTCCATTGTGTACAATGGCAATAGTAGAATTTCCATTTGTATGAGGATGAGCATTAATGTCAATTGGTGCCCCATGAGTTGCCCATCTGGTATGACCAATTCCAATTCTTAAATCCTCGTCAAGATCTTTTAGGAGATCTTCAAGATTTGAAATTTTACCAGAGGCTTTAATTACATTAACTCTTTTCTTATTAATTACTCCTACACCCGCAGAATCATAACCTCTATATTCAAGTCGCTTCAAGCCATTTAATAAAATAGGTATGGCTTGCCTATAGCCGATATAACCTATTATACCGCACATATTGTTTACCCTTATTTAATTTTTAAAAATTTAGAGATCTGGAAGGAGATCGTTTGTTATTTTTATTAGCTTTATAAATATCATACAAATGCAAATTAATAAAGGGAACAGGGAATCTCAAACTATTAAAAAAAACAGAAAATCGAGCAAAACTAAATTTTTATATTTGCCAGATAATTTTTTAACTCATTAAATACTGTAACTAGTGTTGGATAATCTTGCTTATTTGCCGCTTCCTCCATTTGAGCTCCAATTTTGGAAATCTCAGGAAAACCATAAGCCACACCATTTCCCTTGATATTATGACCAAAATATCTAAAAGATTCGAACTCCTTTGGTGAGAGTTTTTTATCCAATTCTTCAACTTCTTTTCGCATCGATTCAATATATTCAGTCCGAAGCTGGATAATTTCTTCACGAGAGAAACCCTGAAAATAAGGACTAATTTCCTCGTATTCCGGTTCAGTGGATTTAATTACGCTCATAATTTCTGATACCAATTTTTGTTGATCAATGGGTTTGGTTATGTATCCAGTACAGCCGGCAGCAATACATTTTTCACGATCACCTTTCATTGCATGGGCAGTTAAGGCAATTATAGGAATATCTTTCATCTTAAGTTCATTTCTAATATACTTTGTAGCTTCTAATCCATCCATTACAGGCATCTGAATATCCATCAAAATTAAATCATACTTGCCTTGCTTTACTTTTTCAATTGCATCTCGACCATCAACTGCAATGTCAAATGTAGAGCCAAGTCGTTTTAAAATATGAGACATAAATTTCTGATTCATCAAGTTGTCTTCGACAAGTAAAATGTGCAGTGGTGGGATTGTGGGTTTCTCTGCTGGCTTTTCTAATTTTTTTGAAGAGATCGTGGTTGCAATTTTTGCTTCTTTGATTCTATCAAGAATTTTATCAAGACGATTCAAAAACACATTTTCATCGAAAGACTGTTTGAAGAAAATTCCGCTTGTTCTTTCTTCAAGAAAATTAATTTCATCTTCCATCAATTTTTTCGATGTGAGAATAATTACCGGGACACTAGATAATTCATCATCTTTGCGTATCTCTGTCAAAACTTGAAAGCCATCCATTTTAGGCATCATCAAATCAAGAATAATTAATGCGGGAGTTTTTTTCTCTTTTAATTTTTGCAATGCAAGTTCAGGATCATCAAAACATTCTGTCTCAAAGCCATTTTTAGTTAATATCTGGTCAACTCGTCTTAATGTATTTACATCATCATCAATCACAAAAATTTTATTGCCAATTTGAAATTTTTCTTTGATACTGCTCAATAGAGTCTGCAACTTTTTGACATTAATTGGTTTCTCTAAATAATCAATTGCCCCAAGTGAATATGCCTTATTAATTTCTTTTTGAATTGAACAAATCACAACAGGAATTGATTTCGTGATTACATTAGACTTTAACTGGCGCAAAACTTCCCACCCACTCTTATCGGGCAAAAATACATCAAGCAAAATTAAATCTGGATGATATTTTTGAGCGTTTGCAATTCCATCTTTTCCTGTTTGTGAAATTAAAAGTTTAAATTCTTTTTCTTTTAAGTGCCTCTCTATGATACGAGCAGTCTCAAGGTCATCTTCGATGATTAAAATTAAAGGTGCATAAGGAGAAGTTGAACCAATAAATTTTTCTGTTTCGACCTTTACTTTCTCTACCTTTTCAAGCTGTACAACTTCTACAGGGATTATAAAACTAAAAATCGAACCTTTCCCAACTTCACTTTCAACCGTAATTTTTCCATTCATCATTTCAATAAATTTTTTAGAAATAGTTAAACCAAGTCCAGTTCCACCAAATTTTTGTGCTGTATCTTTATCAGCCTGTGTGAACGCTTCAAAAATTAAATTGAGTTTCTCAACTGGAATTCCAATGCCTGTATCTTCAACTGCAAACTCGAGATAAACAGTTTGACCAATGTTTTTTGTCGTAGACAAATTTCTAACTTTAATTTTTACTCCACCTCGCTCCGTGAATTTATATGCATTACCAACAAGATTTATTAGAACTTGTTTTAATCTAAGTGGATCTACAAGAATTGCATCAGGAGCTGACTCATCGATAAAAATTTCCAAACTTAAATTTTTTGATACAAATCTTTCTTTAAACAAGTTTTTAATCTCGACAAGTAAATTCGAAATACTAACCGGTACAGGATTAAGCTCGAGTTTTCCTGCCTCAATTTTATTCAGGTCTAAAATATCGTTAAGTAACTCAAGTAAAGAATAAGAACTTTGTCTAATGTTGGAGAGGATTTCTTTTTGTTCCGGTGTCAAATTTTCTTGAAGAAGCAGCTCAGTAAAACCAATTATACTATTGAGGGGAGTTCTAAGCTCGTGACTCATATTTGCCAAAAATTCTGACTTCGTCTTACTAGCAATTTCAGATCTTACTTTTTCTTCAAAGATTTCAGTAATGTCAACAGCTAAAGTCAGTAGATGCTTTGTCTTTATTTCAGCTTCATAATATACAACTCGATGAAATATGAAATAATATTGCTTCTCTTCAACTTTAATTTCATGAATTTTTGTTGAGTGAATTTTGTTTTCAAGAGCCTCAATATCTGCTTTTGTGATTTCTTGAGCAATTGTTTCAGGGAAAAATTCAAAATCACTTTTGCCTAAAACTTCGAATTTCTTTCTACCGAGTAACTTCAAAAAATTGTCGTTCACATTTTCATACTTTAAGTTTTCCGATTTTTGGATGATCAATGCAGGGATAAGATTAAAAATTAAATTAAAGTTTTCAAACTCTTTTCTTAACTCCTGATTTGTTGTTCTAAGAAAATTAATCTTATCAGTAAGATCGCTGAGATGTATCAATCTTGAATAAATTTGTTTTAAAATTATTGTCTCATCTTCATGAAAAAATTTCTTTTCAACATCTTGAAGAACGAACAGAGCGATTAACTTCTTTTCATCAATAATTGGAATGATTAAAATATTTTTAGCGCCAAAGTAACTTTTCCACTTGGAAAGTTCTTGTGAATAGTCAGCTATATCATCTGTTACAACACTGCCAGTAGAAAGATAAG
>JBNAWO010000142.1:0-5513 GCA_049699815.1 Ignavibacteria bacterium
TATGATTTTAGTTTTTTGAAATTTTCTGAAGCATTGAAAAAAGTAACTTTAATTGTAAGCCTTTCGGAGCAAAAAACTGAAACAACTGCATTGAGCAACTTTATTCTTCCAATTCATAATGATTTGGAAAGCTGGAATGATTTTCAGGTAAGAAACAATATCTTAAATCTGCAGCAGCCAGTTATCTCGCCAGTGTATGATACAAGGCAAAAGGAATCTGTATTATTGACCTGGACGACAGGAGAGGTATATTATGATTCAATCTATCAAAGAAAATTAAAATCACGCTGGCAGAACGAAGTATTTCCAAAATTTTCAACTTTAAATAATTTTGAAACATTCTGGTTCGCAAGTCTTCACGATGGATTTGTAAATCTGTCATCGCAAATTATCGCAAAACCAACTTTTGCATTAAAATCATTTAGTGTTTCTACTGAAAATGGTTCGAGCAGAATTTTACTCAGTGTTTATCCTCATCCATATCTTTTTGATGGTAAGTATGGAAATAATGGCTGGCTTCATGAATTGCCGCATCCTATTTCTAAAATTGTATGGGATAACTACGCTGCAATTTCACCTGATACAGCGAAAGAATTAAATCTTAAAAATGGCGATTTGATACAAGTAAGTGATGGGAATGTCAATGTCGAATTGCCAGTTTTCGTTCAGGCGGGAGTTGCTGATAATTTAATTTGTGTTGAGACTGGTTACGGTAGAGAAGAATGTGGTGAAATTGGGAAAGGGGTTGGATTTAATGTTCAATTCTTGTTAAACAAAAATTCTTCATCAATTTATAATTCTTATTTGAAAGTAGACAAGACAGGCGAAAAATATAACTTAGTCACAGCTCAGGAACATCATTCACTTGATGATACTTTTGTGAAAGATTTTCATCGAAAGAGAAAAATTATACAGGAAGGAACAATTCAACAATTTGAGAAAGATCCTGATTTTATTCAAAGAGAAAGACCTGAACTGTTAAGTATAGTTCATGAAGTAAAGTATGAAGGTGTAAAGTGGGCGATGGCTATCGACATGAATAAATGTATTGGTTGTAATGCTTGCGTTGTGAGCTGTGTTGCAGAAAACAATATCCCTATGGTTGGTAAAGAGCAGGTTGAAAAGGGAAGAGAAATGCACTGGATGAGAATTGATACTTACTACTCAGGAACACCTGATGAAGTTATGGTCAGTAATCAACCAATGTTATGTCAGCATTGTGATAATGCACCTTGCGAAAATGTTTGTCCTGTATCCGCTACAAATCACAGTCCCGATGGATTAAATCAGATGGCTTACAATCGATGCGTTGGAACAAGATATTGCTCTAACAACTGTCCATATAAAGTTAGAAGATTTAATTTCTTTGATTTTCGTTCATACTTCAATAATGAATATCAATATCAGGAACCACTTAATTTCTTAAATAATCCAGAAGTAACAGTTCGATCTCGTGGTGTGATGGAGAAATGTACTTTTTGTGTTCAGAGGATAATGGAAGCCAGACAAAAAGCAATTGAACAAGGTAAAAATTTTGATGGAAGTGGTGTAATGACAGCCTGTCAACAAGCTTGCCCATCTAATGCAATTGTTTTCGGAAATATGCTGGATAAAAATTCAGAGGTCTCGAAGTTAAGAAATCACAAACTTGCATATTATGTCCTTGAAGAGACTAATGTAAAACCTAATGTAACTTACATTGCAAAACTCAGAAACATTAATTCGGAGAGTGTGTAGTGAGAACAATTGACTATACAATTGAACCACCAGTAGTTGAAGGTAATCCGTCATTAAGCTCAATTAATGAAAGTATAGCCCGACCACTCGAGACTAAACCACCAAAAGGATGGTACATTGCTATTTCGATTAGTTTAACTATGCTTTTAATTGGTGCGGTGAGCCTTGCTGTTACTTTTATTAAAGGTGTTGGTGTTTGGGGAGTAAATCAACCTGTCGGTTGGGGTTTTGATATAGTTAACTTTGTTTTTTGGGTTGGAATTGGACATGCGGGGACATTGATTTCAGCAATTCTCTTTTTACTGAGACAAAGATGGCGAACTGCCATTTCAAGATTTGCAGAGGCAATGACAATTTTCGCGGTTATGTGTGCAGGACTTTTTCCTTTAATTCATACTGGTAGACCGTGGCTTGATGGCTATTTACTTCCTTATCCTAATCAACATAGTTTATGGGTTAATTTCACTTCACCACTTTTGTGGGATGTTTTTGCGGTCTCGACATATTTTACTGTTTCATTAGTTTTTTGGTACATTGGTTTAATTCCAGATTTAGCAACTTTACGTGATCGAACAAAAAGCAAATTCAAAAAAATTATTTATTCAATTTTAAGTCTTGGATGGCGTCACTCTTCAAAACACTGGAATCATTATGAAATGGCTTATTTAATTTTAGCTGGTTTTGCAACTCCACTTGTTTTGTCAGTTCATACAATCGTTAGTTTTGATTTTGCTGTTTCCATAATGCCAGGCTGGCACACGACAATATTTCCGCCATATTTTGTTGCCGGTGCTGTCTTCTCTGGTTTTGCAATGGTTCAAAATGTTCTGATTATAATTAGAAAAGTTTTCAAAATTGAACATATTATTACTTTAGATACTCTTGAGAAAATGAATAAAGTTATGCTTGCCACCGGAATGATGGTAGGTTATGCTTATGCAATGGAATTTTTTATAGCCTGGTACAGCGGAAATCCAATTGAACAATTTGTGTTTTTGAATCGTGCGCTTGGTCCTTATGCCTGGGCTTACTGGACGATGGTTTCCTATAATGTTTTATTTACTCAACTTTTCTGGTTTAGAAAAATCAGAAGATCGATTCCGGTGATGTTTGTGATAGGAGTTTTGGTGAATGTGGGAATGTGGTTCGAAAGATTTGTTATTGTTGTGACAAGTCTTTCCAGGGATTATTTGCCATCAAGTTGGGGAATGTATATTCCAAGTATTTTTGATATTGGGATTCTGATTGGAAGTTTTGGTCTATTCTTTACTTTGATCTTTTTGTTCATCAGAACATTGCCAGTTGTATCAATTGCTGAGGTTAAAGCTGTGCTTCCCAATTCACAGCCATCTCACGGAGGAAGTCACTGATGGAAAATAAATCTTTATATTCAGTTGCCGCTACTTTCAACGATGTAAATAAAGTAATTGGTGCTGTTCAAAAGGTTAACGAAGCTGGTTATAAAAACTACGATGTGCATACACCATATCCTGTTCATGGATTACCCCAAGCGATGAGGTTGAAGCCTTCTAAACTTGGATGGGTGACTTTAGTTTTTGGAATTTCTGGTGCATTGTTCGCTTTTCTTTTTATGTATTGGGTAAATGTAATAGATTATCCACTCGTTGTTGGTGGCAAGCCTTTCTATCAATTGCCAGCTTATATCCCTGTTATGTTCGAAGTTACTGTTTTATCTGCTGCTGTTTTTACAGTTGTTTGGATGCTTTTTATTTTGTTCAAATTTCCAAATAATAGTCATCCTTTAATCGATACAGAATACATAAATCGAGTGAGCGTTGATAGATTTGGAATTTCCATTCAGGCAAATGATGAAATTTTTGATTTGGAGAAAGTTAAAGAATTTTTCAGAAATCTTGGTGCAGAAGAAATTTTTGAAATCTATTATAAAGTTGATGAACTCAAAGACAAACCGAAAATCTTCGATAAAAAATTTATTTCATTTTTAGCTGTAACATCTATTGTAGTTTCAGCAATAACTTATTTTATTCTTAATCAACTTTTGTTTATGTCGCCTTTCAATTGGATGCATGAACAATTTCGAATCGATCCTCAAACAGCGACAACTGTTTTTAAAGATGGTTTTGGAATGCGAAATCCAGTTGAAGGAACGGTTGCGAGAGGTTATTTACCATATCCATTCAAAGGGAAGCCAGCTGAAGCAGAGCAAAATCTTATAAATCCACTAGTTCTGACTGAAGAAGTTTTGAAACTTGGAAAGTCTAAATATTTGACATTTTGTTCACCTTGTCATGGTGATTATGGATTCGGAGATAGCAGACTAAGAGGTCAATTTCCAAATCCACCAAATTTACATTCAGACAAGTTGAGAAATATGAAAGATGGTGGAATATTTCATATCATTACAGAAGGTCAGAATATAATGCCAAGTTATGCATCACAATTAACAGTTGATGAAAGATGGGCTGTTGTTCATTACATCAGAGTTTTACAAAGAGCTGTTAATCCAAAGGAGAGTGATTTAAGATGAGTCACGAAAATCTAAATTTCGAAGCCAAACCATTTCCAGAGAAATTTAAGAGGGTTTCATTTGTATTATTCTTTACTGGTTTGATTTTAGTTGCTGTTGCATTTTTTGTGGATAGCCACAGAGCAATTGCAAATTATAATGTGATCTTTTCATTGCTTGTTAGTATTGCTGTCGGGAATATATTTTTATTTGCTATTGAATATTTGTCAGGTGCGGTTTGGTCAACTGTAATGAGAAGAGTGAATGAAATTTTCATCACTTTCGTACCGATTGTTTTCATTTTTGGACTTGTAATTTTATTTAATACTCATTCTATTTTTCACTGGGCACACGAAGAAGCAGTAAAGGCTGATAAGCTTTTACAATGGAAATCTCCTTATCTAAATCAAACATTTTTTACAATAAGGTATTTCATTTATTTTATTCCCTGGATTGTTTTTGCATTTCTAATGACCAAAAATTCTTTAAGGCAAGATGAAAGTAAAGATCAAATTTTGACATATAAAAATTCGAAACTTTCAGCTTTGTTCCTTCCGGTTTTTGCAATTACTCTAACTTTTTTCTCAATTGATTTTCTGATGAGTACAGAGCCACACTGGTTTTCGACAATTTTTGGTGTCTATTATTTTTCCGGGACAGCACTTGCTGCACTTTCAGTGATTACTTTAACAATAATATTCTTATACGAAAAAGGATATTTCGGAAATATTTTGAAAAGGGATCATTTCTATAATCTTGGTGCTTTGCTTTTCGCATTTGTAAATTTCTGGGCATACATTGCCTTCAGTCAGTTCCTGTTAATCTGGTATGCGAATTTACCCGAAGAAACTTTCTGGATGATTCATCGATGGCAGAATGGTTGGGAAATATTTTCATTTATTTTAATCTTTGGTCACTTTTTAATCCCATATTTTTCACTTCTTTCACAACAATCAAAAAGTAACTTAAAAAGATTGAAATTTATGTCAATCTGGATCCTTGCAATGCATTATATAGATCTTTACTGGTTAGTGATGCCTTCACTTTATAAAGAAGTTGTTTTTGGCTGGATAGAGATCTCGTTTGTAATTTTTGGAATTGGAGTTTTGCTTGTTTTATTTATCTGGAGATATAATAAAGTTAAGAATCTCGTTCCCATTGGAGATCCAAAGCTAAAACGAAGCCTGGAGTTTCATTTATGAAATCGAAGATAAAAAAGTTTTTTGAGATACAAGATGAAATCAATTTCAAAGAAATTTTTACTAATCCTGTACGACTTTTTGGTTAT
>JBNAWO010000143.1:0-5484 GCA_049699815.1 Ignavibacteria bacterium
AAGGTTATACAGGCTTAGTAAAAATTGCTTTTTATGGGTCATCAACGGTAAGTAATAAAGATAACGATGTTTTTATTGATAATTTTGCAATAAATGAATTGGTAACTACACCTGCTTTAACTGTTAATCCATCAAGTAAAGATTTTGGTGAAGTTCAAATTAATACGACAAGTCAACCTCAAACATTTTCTCTCTTGAACTCTGGTGCAGGCACTCTTGTAATCAGCTCTGTTGCACTAACTGGTACAGATGTATCTCAGTTTGTTTTGACAGATAACAACACTTATCCAGTTTCATTAAATCAAGGTCAATCAATTACGGTACAGGTTGCATTTGCACCTACATCTGTTTCTTCAAAGAGCGCAAATCTTACAATAACTCATAACGCAGCTGGTTCACCAACAGATGTTCCTTTATCAGGAACAGGAGTAGATTTCACGATTACATCTTTCCCTTATGTTCAGGATTGGGAAGCGACTACATTTCCACCTGGTGGATGGTTAAATGTTCAAGTTTCTGGTTCAGGATTATTTGATAGGGTAACATCTGGTACAAATCCTACCGTTACTCCGAAATCTGGTAGTGCAATGGTGAGATTTAATTGTTATATCTTTTCGTCTGGCACTTCTGCGGCTTTGGTCTCACCACCTATCAATTTCCCTCATGCAAACTTTAAACTTAAATTCTGGATGTACAGAGATAATGGTTACTCATCTAACGCAGATAGAATTTTAATTTATTTCAACAATCAACCTAATTTAACTGGTGCAGTCTTAATAGATTCTATCAATCGTTCGCGTTCTTTGTATCCAACAGTAGGGGCTGATGGCTGGTATCAATATTCATTTATGATTCCTGAAGGTGGTGCGGGAACAGGTAAATATATAATTCTTCAAGCAATTAGTGCTTATGGTAATAACATTTTCCTTGATAGTCTTGCAATTGAAGGATTGCCGGATATTGGTTGGTGTAATTTGCAATGGCCACCAAGTGCAACGATTACTGTTGGAGATTCAACCTGGGTATTCGGTCAGGTGTGGATTGATGGAGTAACTCAAGATACAGGCGCAACACCTGGTTTACAAGCCTGGGTTGGTATTAACAATCAAAATACCAATCCTTCAACCTGGACGAATTGGATTCCAGCTAACTTTAATGTTCAGGCTGGTAATAACGATGAATTTATGGCTTACATTGGACAAGGTTTAGCTCCTGGTACATATTATTATGCATTCAGATATAAATATTTGCAAGGTGATTATAAATATGGTGGATATAGTGCTGGTGGAGGTGGTTTCTGGGATGGGACAAATTATGTTTCTGGTATATTAACTGTTAATCCGGCAGTGGGTCCTCTGAGTGGAGATTATTATATTCCTCAGGGTATACATCTTAAAGGTTTCCCAACTCTTGTTGATGCCTTTAGAGCTCTTGATTCTTTAGGTGCTTCTGGTAATGTTAGATTTTTAATTGATGGTAACTTAAATGAAATCGGTGCAAATCTGGTTCTAAATCGTTCTGATTTAACATCATCAACATCTCTTACGATTAAACCTGCACCTGGAAAAACACCAACTATTACTATAACAGGATGTACTTCAGCAACAGGTCCAAGTCAGTATACTGGATTGACTCTCAATAATGCAAGTTATGTTACCATTGATGGTTCTAACACAGAAAGTGGAAATACACGAGATCTTACAATTGCAATGAATGATAGTTTGAACGGACGTATTGCAATTCAATTATTTGGAAACACTGATAATGTAACTATTAAAAATACAGTGATAAAATACATCACTATGAATCCTGCCCTTATAACAACGCGAGGAATTTATTTGAATGGTCAAGCAAGTGGTGTTGCTTCTTATTTCTCAGTTAAAAATTGTAAGATAGGAGATGATGCATATCAACCAGCTTATGCGGTATCAGTTACAGGTTATAGTACTGGAAATGCATATGCTGATAATATTTATATAACAGATAATGAACTTTATGGTCATCTGAGGACGGTGTATTTCTTCTATGGTGGTGGCTTTATTGAGATAATGAATAATGAAATTAAAGGAACTGTACCTCCGCCAAGTGGAAATGTGAGATGGGGAATTTTGTTTAATAATTATAATGGAATAATTGAAATTTTTAATAACAAACTTCAAACTTTACGAATGGCTTCTGCTTCCACTAATGGAATTTATGGTATAGGAACGCTTTCTGGTCAACCTGGAACTGAAATGATAATTGCCAATAACTTTTTAGGCGGTGATTATACGCATACAGGTACTGGTATTCCTGCCAGTGTGGATGTAATTTCTTTCCAAGATAATATACCTTCTGCTAAAGTTTATCATAATACAATTGTCTTGAATGACATTGGTAAACTTGCATCATCAAGAATGACTGCAATAAGATATGGTGGAACTGCTTCTGTTGAGATTAAAAATAATATTATTGTTAATCTTGTAAATGCACCTGTTGCATATGGAATTTATCATTCAGGTGGAACGGTAAGCTCAAACAATAACGCATTTTACATTCCAGGCGCTAATGCAAACTTTGCTTACTACAATGGTAATATCGCTTCACTTCAAACCTGGCGAGATTCTACTGGACAGGATGCAAATTCGTTCATAGAAAATCCACCATTTGTGGGAGGATTAGATTTCCATATCGTACCTGGTTCAATTACAAATATTGAATCTGGTGGACAATTCGTTGGCATTGCAAATGATATTGATAATCAAGCTCGAAATACATCAACTCCAGATATTGGTGCAGACGAATTTGAAGGTTATAGACCGGGTGCATTACCTGATACTGTAAGTATTGCCTTTAGAAAATATTGGAATATCGTTTCAGTTCCAGTTGTAGCAGCCGATATGACGAAAGGTGGTTTATTCCCTATGGCTACATCTAATGCATTCTGGTTTGATGGGCAGGAATATCTTGTAAGAGACACTCTCGAGGTTGGTAAAGGGTACTGGTTGAAGTTTGCGGCAGATAGTTCAATTACAGTCATTGGACCTAAACGAGACTCACTTGTAATTCCAGTTCTTGCTGGATGGAATTTAATTGGAACATTAAGCATTGATATCCCAACTACAAATGTATATACAAATCCATCTGGAATTCTTGCATCGAATTTCTTTGGATTTATGAATAGATATTACCCGACAAATACATTAAAGAAGGGAGAAGGTTACTGGATTAAGACAAATGCTTCCGGTTCACTTGTTTTAAAGAAAACCACTCTTGCAAAAGGTGGTGAGGAAGAATTTTATGTTGAAACAATTGAGCCAAACTGGAGACGAATTTTGATTTCGGATGCTCAAGGAATTTCACAAGAACTATATCTTGCTGATAGAGTTGATGAGACTAAATATTCATTACCACCGTTACCACCATCTTCAATGTTTGATGTGAGATTTAAGACAGATAGATATGTTGAGTTAGATAATTATCCACAGCAAATTGAGCTGCAAGGTGTGAAATATCCAGTAACTCTGACAATTACAAATGCTGAAAAAGGATTTTATAGAGTTAAAGATGGTTTAGATGGAAAATTGTTGAATGTGGTTTTGAAGAATGGTCAACCAATTACAATATCAGACCCAGGCATTAAGTCATTAATTATCGAAGGTGCAACAGTTCCTACTTCATTTGATTTAATGCAAAATTATCCGAATCCATTTAACCCGACGACAACAATCCGTTATGCGATTGCTGAACCTGTGAGAGTGAAATTGGTTGTTTACAATGCTGTTGGTCAGAAAGTGACAGAACTTGTGAACATGGATCAGGAAGTTGGTTATTATGCAATTGATTTTAATGCTTCTAATCTTGCAAGTGGTGTTTATTTGATTAGACTTGAAACTCCAAAATATATGAAAACAATTAAAGCTCTCCTGATCAAGTAAGATTTGGAGGTTCGAATTAATAGAAAAGGCTGTCAAATGACAGCCTTTTCTATTTTAAATGAAAATGTCGTTCAAAATTTGATTTGAAAGATTAGAATTAAAATTTTCAAATCCATTTATTCAAATTTATAAATTCGTTAATTACTTTTTCTCTCATTTCTTTCGAGTATGGATTGTATTTGTTCATATCTAAGAATAATTGGAAAGTATCGTTATTAGTTCTGTTTATAATATCAAGCAAATCAAAATAACCTTTAGTTCCAATTGACTTATCAGGAAGTTTTAATTTACCTAAAGCACGACCGATGAATTGAGTTAAACATAATGAATATGCCATAAGTTTATCGTGCTCATCAGCTGACATTGTAAATATTTTTAGACCTTTTTTTTCGAATACATTTACAATATATCTCAGCTTTGGTGATTTATATTCATTATCAATAATAATTATCTGATGATTGCTTAGTGAATTTTTTACTGAGTCTGGGCCAAAGAGTGGATGAATTCCAGCAGCTGGATTTTGAGGAAGATGTTTTTTTAAAATTTTTTGAGGATAGAGTTTAACGGAACACATCTCAACTACTAACGCTTTCTTATTGATTGAATTTTTAATTTCTTTAACAACCAGTTCTATTGATGAAATTGGAACTGTTAGAAAAATTATTTCGCTTTTTTCCAGTTTGAAAGGTTTGGCTCTTTTTATATTAACTAATTGTTGAATTTCTTCGTCGTTTAAATTTTTATCATATATGGAAAATTCAAAGTCATCTTTAAAAAATTTATAAAATAACTTTCCAAATCTGCCAAAGCCAAAGAGAGATGCTTTCATTTGATAATTTCCTTTTGAATTTTTCTGGATTCTTTAATTATCAATTCTAAAATTGACTTAACAAATTCTTTATCTAAATTTAAAAGTTCTGCACTGTTACACCAATCCTGTATTAATTGATTCTCTCTTTGTTCATCATAAACTGGAATGCCGTTTTGCTTTTTCAATTCAGCAACTTTTTGGACGAATTCATTTCTTGCATTGAGTAAAAGTAAAATTTGTTGATCAACAAGATCAATTCTTTTTCTCAAATCTTCGAGTTTGTTTTCTTCAGTTTGTATTTGTTCCTGCATTAGAATGTGATCAATTAAAACAAGAGCGGTCATTGCTTCAGCAACTGGAACGATACGAGGGCAAATACAGGGATCGTGTCTCCCTTCAATTTGGAACTCGACTTCTTTTCCATTATAAGTTACGCTTTTTTGCTTTTTAGATATTGAAGAAGTTGGTTTTACAGCAATTCTCATTATAATCTCAGAGCCATTGGAGATACCAGCCTGTACACCACCACTATTGTTTGTGATAGTTTCAATTTCACCTGTTTCTGGGTTAACTCTGAATTGATCATTACACTCACTACCTTTCATCACAGCAGATTTAAAACCACTACCAATTTCGAAGCCACGAACAGCACCAATTGACATTAATGCTTTTGCGAAATCTGCTTCGAGTTTATCGAAAACAGGTTCACCGTAACCAGCTGAAAGTCCTTGCACTTTTATTTCAATTAGACCACCT
>JBNAWO010000144.1:0-5456 GCA_049699815.1 Ignavibacteria bacterium
GTTTAAGTGCAAAGGCTCTCAAATTTTCGTCTGGTTTTAGACTTAAATTAATTTTTAAATCTTCAAGTTTTTCAAAATAATTCTCTGCCTTCTTCCTTTCATTAATTCGAGTATAAAAGGAAGAAATTAAAGTTAAAGCCTTCGATAAATTTTCTTCATCTCGATTCTCTTCGAACCGATTTATAGCAAATTGATAAAATCGCTCAGCCGATTTTTTATCAGTATCATTATGATTAATGAAATAAAGTTTTTCCAAACTTCGAGCAATTTTTAATTGTAAAATTGGTGAAAGAAATTTTAGAAATGATTGTTCACTTAAAGCGAGAGCTTCTTTGTAATAATCTAAAGCTTTTGAGTATGAACCAGATTGAAATTCACAATCACCAAGATTATTGCGAATTGCAATTAAAGTCAGCTGATTTGTTTCTGATGTAGTTTTAAGATTAAAAGCTGTTTCGAAAAATTCTTTTGCCTTCTGAATTTGATTTTCGTAAAAGTAAATCAAACCAATATTGTTATAGAGTTGTTGACTTAGATAATTAATCCCGCTTTTGTTCTGAATTTCAAAAGCCATATCAAAACTTTTAATCGCATTTGGAAAATTTTTGGAAGAGATAAAAAGCTCACCGATTTTGTTAAGCGTAAAAATTTTTCCTTTCACATCACCTAAAACTTCATAGGATTCAAAAGCTTTATTGAAATAATCAAAAGCTTTGTCATAGTCAAACATTTCTTGATAAACATCACCAAGATTTAGAGATGCAATTGCCTCCGATTCCTTATCTGCAAAAATCAGACTTTTGCCAATCACATCAGAATAAATTTTAATCGCTTCGTTGTACTCACCAAGCAACGAATGAATTCCAGCAATATTATTTAAAACAAGCAACTCACTTCGTTTATCATTTTGATTTCGAAAATCTTGCAAAGCTTTTTGATAGAATTCCATTGCGTGTAAAAAATCAGATAATTGATAATTAATCAGACCAAGATAAACATAGCTGTTTGCTCTTCTCTGAATTCCACCAAGTTTAGTTTCTATTTCAATCACTTTTTTGAATAACTCAGCAGATTTCGTCAAATAACTACGCTCATAATAGTCCATTGCCTGGTTGAAAAGTTTATCACTTTCCAGTTTCAATTCTTCTGTTGATTTTGTACAGCTTAGAAATAATAGAGAAGTAAATAAAAGAAGGAAATATTTTTTCATATTAAATCAATAATCATTGTGGAAAAATTTTATCGCAATAAAGAGGAATTCGCGCATCAAGCTCCGGATCAGCGATTAAAATTTTTTTTGAAAAATCAGAAAGATCAAACTGAACGATTGTTCCAGTTCCGTTCTCTCTAATTGAAGTGTAATAAAAATATTTTTCATCCTGGCTAAAAGAAAATTGCGGAAAAGCACCTTCTGTAAATCCTGCATCATCAGTTAGACTTTGTTTTGTTCCATTTCGTGTATCGTAGAGAATTATATTCGCTGGAATTAAATCTGAATTCTCCAATTTTTTGTTTGTGAGCAAAGTCATATAAGCGATGTATCTTCCCGATGGTGACCACATCGGTACAATTGAATTTTCATATACCGAAGTAATAAAGTTAATAGGCAAATTTTCTTTCCAATCGGACGAAACTATTCCCACACGAAAATTTGAATCCATTTTTCCAAAATTTATTAAGATCCTCTTCCCATCAGGAGATGTCAAAGGATGAATTACATTGTGAGCAAATAAGTTATTTGTTTGTTTTTCCCAATCGAATTTAAATGTTGCTTCTCTTTTTTTGTCGTAGTAATAAATTGATTTTTCATCGGAAGAAAAAATTGGCGTGACTTTACTCCAGTAATCAACTTCAAGTATTGAAAGAACTTTGCCTGTAGAGTCTGCAACCAAAATCCCTTTCTGCGAATAAGCTGCTACATATTTCCCCGAGCGAGAAACAACAGGCATAAAGCCTTCAAAAAAATAATTTTGTTTTTGTCGAAACTTATCCACTTTAAAAATTGAGTTACCAATATTCAACACAATATAATTTTCATTCAACCATCTCGGAAGATAAGAATTTGCATAAGAAAGTTCGGTCAATTGTTCATTCTCCAGATTAAGATAAAAAGCCTTTACTGATTCATTTAACCTATCATAACCTGTAAATACAATCTGTGCTGAGAGATTTGAAAAGATCAAAAGGAAAATCGAAGTAAAATTCTTCATCTTATTTCACCAATAATGAATGTTTCTTCCCCTAAATTCAACAGTTCATTTTGAATTTTATTAGCTTCATTCTTATTAACAATCAAAATCATTCCAATTCCGAGATTAAAAACTTCCCGCATTTCTTCATCACTAATTTTGCCAGTTTTTTGAATTAATTCAAAAATCGTTGGAACATTCCAGGAATTCCAATCAATCCAAATTTCTAAATTTTCTGGAACAATTCTTTTCGTGTTCCCAATAATACCACCACCAGTAATGTGCGAGATCCCTTTGATTTGAAATTTTTCAATCAATGGATAAACAATATTAAAATAAGATTTATGAATTTTAAGAAGTTCTTCACCAAGTGTACAACCAATTTCATCGATATAATCATTAATGCTGAATTTATTTAATAAAACACTTCTTGCGAGTGAATATCCATTAGTGTGTAATCCAGAAGATTTTAATCCAATTAAAACATCACCTCTGGATATCTTTCTCCCATCAATGATTTTTTCTCTTTCAACAATTCCAACAATTGTCCCGGCAATATCATACTCATTATCCTGATAAAGACCTGGCATTTCGGCTGTCTCACCACCAATTAATGCACATTGATTTTCACGACATGCTTTGGTCAATCCAAACATAATTTGTTCAGCAACTTCAAGATTCATTTTTCCAAATGCGAGATAATCCAGAAAAAATAGTGGTTTTGCTCCAGAACAGAGAATATCATTTACACAATGATTAACTAAATCTTGCCCAATTGTATTGTGCTTATTCATCAAAACAGCAACTTTGAGCTTTGTACCAACTCCATCCACACTCGAAACCAGAACAGGACTTTTTAATTCTTGAAAATTTATATCAAAAAAAGCTCCGAAGTGACCAATATCCATTAATACACGATTGGAATTTGGGTTATCATCAGCAAAGGTTGAACGAACTAAAGTTTTTATTCTTTTAACAAATTCATCTCCACGGGAGATACTTACGCCTGCTTTTTCATATTCTTTCATATCAAACTCAATTTATTAATAACTTATCAGTGCACAAAAATAATGAGAGCAATTAAGGTATAAAATGATAGGTAGATTTAAAAAAGATAATTTTTTAATAAAATTTGCAGGGTTCCAATGATTTTTTTCAATTTTTATCTTAAAAATTAAAATTTTATATTGCATAACCTGATATGAAAAAATTCAATATAAGAAAGATATTAGTCCCAACAGACTTTAGTGAAATTTCTGCTCAAGCTTTTCCGTACGCTGAAGATATTGCTCGGCAATTTGGGGCAGAAATTCATTTAATTCATGTTTTGGAGAAAGATCCTCCAATTCCATTAATTCGAACTTTCGATATGACAACTGAAAGTGTTGTCAAAAAGCTTGAAGAAGACACAAAAGCTCTTCTAAGTCAATTCAAAAGTAAATTTTCAAATGATGTTAGTGTAAAAGAGGTTTTACTGAAAGGTAATGATTTTGAGGAGATAGTTGAGTATTCAAATAAAAACGATATAGACTTGATAGTAATTGCAACTCATGGAAGAACAGGTTTATTACATACTCTACTTGGAAGCGTAGCTGAAAAAGTGATTAGATATGCAAAAATACCTGTGCTTGTGATCACAGCAACCAAGGAAGAAAATTGAGGTTTTAAAATGGCAAGATTAAAACATGTTGATGCGTTTTGTAGTTATTGCAATAAAATGACTAAAATGGAAATTGTCGGTGAAGTAGCTATTGCAGGCGATAGAAGAAGATGGACAAGATGCAAAACCTGCAAACACACTATGGCTCTTGATGTAGATTCTAATATTAAATCATCACAAAACCTTGATCTTTCTGCAATTAAAATTGAAGATTGTAAGATATATGATCCAAGTGCTTCTTACGAAGTAGGTGATTCAATTTATCACAAGGATTGGGATGATGTAGGGAAAGTCACTGGAAAAGAAACTACTTCATCGGGAATGAAGGCAATTATTGTTGAGTTTGAAAAAAACGGAACGAAAAAATTAATAGAACAATTTCAAGTACAACCAAATTAACGGAGGTAATTTTTGGTCGGCATTAATATTGGTGAAAACGAAAGCTTAGATAAGGCATTAAAAAGATTCAAGAAGAAATACGAAAGAGCAGGTATTCTGAAGGAATACAAAAAGCGAACTTTTTATTTGAAGCCTTCAGTCAGAAGAAAAATGAAAACCGCAAAAGCAATCAGAAGGCTTCAAAAACTTATGAAAGAGGAAATGGAAAAATAGTTTTTTCCATTTCGCCTTTCCATTATAAATAATTCTCAGTAAGAAAATCTTTCAATTCATTAAAAGCTTGTTCGGGTGTATCGCAATAAGTAAAGATTTGAGTATCCTTTTTATCGATACACCCATGCTGTATCATTACATCAAAATTTAATACTTTCTTCCAATATTCTGATCCATAAATTATAACTGCCATCTTTTTTGAAATCTTACCGGTTTGAACAAGAGTTAAAACTTCCATTAACTCATCAAGCGTTCCAAATCCACCCGGGAAAATCACAAGTGCTTTGGCAAGATATACAAGCCAGAATTTTCTCATAAAGAAATAATGAAATTCAAAACTTAATTCTTCATCAACATATTTATTAACAAATTGTTCAGTTGGGATGGAAATGTTCAATCCAATACTTTTTCCTTTTGCAAGTTTAGCACCTTTATTAGCGGCTTCCATAATTCCAGGACCACCACCAGTACAAACAACAAATCTTCTACCTTCTAATGGAAGTGAAAGTGACCATTCAGTAAGCATTCTTGAAAGTTGAACAGCATCTTCATAATACTTTGACATCTCGAGTGCGATTTGAGATTTTCTTAATTTTTGAACGAAGTTTTTTTCTTTCTTCGGGTCAAGTCTTTTGACCTCGTTGTACATTTTTTGAGCAGTTTTTCGATCAACAATTCTTGCACTTCCGAAAAATACTATTGTATCTTTAATATTTAATTTACTAAACCGACTTTGAGGTTCTAAAAATTCTGAAATGATTCTTATTACCCTTGCATCAGGTGAATTCAAGAATTCAAGATTTTTGTAAGCTTTAACAGGCATATTTATTCCTAATTAGATTAATGTTCGTCCTCCGTCAACCGGAATGGTTATTCCGGTTATATAGTCATTGTTAATTAAAAAATCTATAGTTTGAAGAATATGATGAATATTTCCATATCTTCTCAATGGAATTTTCGAGATTGGCATTTTCTCGGAAATATTTTCATCTGTT
>JBNAWO010000145.1:0-5433 GCA_049699815.1 Ignavibacteria bacterium
AACTCTTTCTGCATCAGTTCCAGCAAGATATCCAGTTTTCTTAAATAAGTTTTTGGAAGGGATTGCAATCAAATTGAGACTTTCAAGGTTAGATTTTATCTTTTCAAAATCTTCTTCAGTGATAAAACTTGCTGGTGCGATAATGCCAATTCGATCTCCATCCTTCAATCTTCTGGGTTTAATAGCTCTGCTTTTATATGGTTTTAAGTTACCCTTAGAAAATAAAAAAGGTTGAGCACAAGAACTCAACCCTGTAGATAAAACTGTTAATGTTGATACAGTTAAAAATTTTCTTCTGTTCATTTCGAAGCTTCAAGGACTTCTATTATTGCTTTATTGAAAAAGTCAAAATCACGCATACCAATAATGAACTTTCGTTCTTTGCCGTTTTTATCAAAAATCACTGTAAGTGGAATTGCACCTTCCCATTTTGGGAAAAAACTTATCAGTTCATCAATACTTTTAAAATTTTGAATGTAAATTTTGAAGTTCACATTGTTCTTTTGTAAAAAAGGAATCACATCAGAGTGCAGATCACTTCTGTCGTCAACACTTAATCCAACAATCTCAACATTTGAGTTTTTATATTTATCAGCAAGTTTAACAAGATCAGGAAATTCTTTTTTACACGGAGGACACCAGCTTGCCCATATATTCAAAAATAAAACCTTACCTTTTCTGTTCTTAATTAATTTCTCCAGTTTTACTTTATCAATATCTTCAACTACAATTTTTTTAGAGGATTGGGCTAAAATATTAACACTTAAAATGACAACCAGAAATAAAACCATTAAAGATATATTTTTATTCATTTTCTACCCTCTTAATTGTGCAACCAAATGCTTTTGTTTCTTTAACTGAAACTTCTTTGCCAGAAAGAATTTCGTCCAATGCATTTCTTAGGTCTTCACTCTTTACATTTTTTATTTTTCTTGAATCATCAATTCTGCCATGATATAGTAATTCAAATTTTGGACTCAATACAAAAACCTCAGGCGTGTAAGATGCTTTGAATTTATCAGCAACTACATTTCGATAATCCTTCAGGATTATAAAAGAGAGATTATTCTTCTTAGAATGTTCTGCTATCTCTTCTATACTCTCTTCTTTGTTTGAGTTAATACCAAGAAAAACAACTCCTTTATTTTGATAATCGTTGTAAATTCTTTCCATTCTTGAATTGTAGTCATTTGAAACTGGACACCTGGTAGAAACAAAGATAATTACAATTGCCTTTGAGTCTTTAAAATTAGAAAGTGAGTAATCTCTACCTCTATAATCCTGAAGTTTGAAGTCGTCAAAAACTCTTCTTTCAGATTGAGAATAAATTAATGCAACTGTAAACAGAACAAACATTAAAATAAATTTTTTCATTTCTATCCCTTTCATTTTTGAAGGATAACAATACCAATCAATTAAAAATTTCATCGATTAATTTCTCCCCTTTTATCAAATCTTCAAAAGTTTCACGCTCACGAATGATATAAAATTTATCACCATCCACAAGTACTTCCGGAACTCTTCTTCTCGAATTATAATTTGAAGACATACAAAATCCATAAGCGCCTGTCGACATTATTGCAATTAATTCATTTCGTTCAGTCCGTACAAATTCTCTGCCTTTAGCAAAAAAATCGCCTGTTTCACAAACAGGTCCCACAATATCATATACAACCTTGTCTCTTTCCAATTCCTCTAAATGTAGAATGTGATGATACGCATTGTAAAAGGCTGGTCTCATCAAGTCGTTCACAGCTGCATCAACAATGAGGAAATCCTTCTCACGATGATTTTTAACGAAAAGAGTTTTTGTTACTAAGGCACCAGCATCAGCAGTTAAATATCTACCTGGTTCAAAAATAATTTTGCACTTTGATTTTTTGAGTTCATCTTTTATAGAATTTGCGTATTCAAAAACATCTGGAACAGGCTCATCATTGTATTGAACTCCAAGTCCACCACCTATATCGAAGTGTTGGATTTCAATTCCTTCTCTTCTTAATTTTTCAATTAATTCATTCATTAAAATAATGGCTTCTCTAAAAGCCGACACATTGGTAATTTGTGACCCAATGTGCATATCGATACCGAGAATTCTAACATTTGGTAATTTTGCCGCAAGCTTGAATGTATCAATTGCAGCTTCCTGCTCTATTCCAAACTTACTTTCATAGAGTCCTGTTGTAATGTATGGATGAGTTTTAGGATCAACATCAGGATTAACTCTAATTGCAATATTTGCAACTCGATTTTCTCTTCCAGCTAATTGATTAACAAGTTCAAGTTCTTGCAAAGATTCAATTTTGAAAAGGAAAATATTGTGCTTTAATCCCATTAAAATTTCTTCTTCAGTCTTTCCAACACCAGTAAAAAGAATTTTTTCAGAACTTGCACCAGCTTTTAATGCTCGATAAAGTTCACCACCAGAATTTACATCTAGCCCTGAACCTAAGGAATAAAAAAGTCTAATGATATTAATATTAGAGTTTGATTTTACAGCGTAATGAATTTGATGAGGAACATCTTCGAATGCTTTTTCAAAATCTCTATACCTATTAACCATTGATTTTTTGCTGTAGACATAAAATGGCGTTCCAACAATTTTCGCCAAATTAGCAATATCTACATTCTCACAATAGAGCTTTCCATTTTTGTAATTAAAATTTTCGTGTCTCATTTTTTCTTCTGAAATTTGTCAAAAATAAAAAAGATTTAATAATTATTGAGTATTTGTTATGAAAAGTTACATCGTTCAACGAAATCCTTTGAGAATTCCAACAAAAGATGCAAAGACTATCCTTGAGCACTTTGGAATTCCTTCAACTAATACGAGTGATTTTAGCTTTGCATATATGATTGCACCACCAGGATGGAGCGAACCTTTTCAAAAGCCGGAGTTCAATGAGTTGACTTTTATCATTAGAGGTAAAAAACAAATAGAAATTAATGATGAGAAAATAATTTTACATCAAGGCGAAAGCATTTTGGTTAAAAAGGGGACAAGAGTTCGTTATTCGAATCCATTTGATGAACCCGTTGAGTATGTCTCTGTCTGTATTCCAGCTTTTTCTATAGAAAACGTTAATCGTGAAAGTGATTAAAACTCTTAAATGTATCAGTTACTTAATACCAGAAGTGAAATTGTAAAACAAAACTATTGTTTTTTTCTATTTTGGGATTTTCAAGGTTAATTCTGTACTGTGGTTTGACTTCCATAAAACTAAATGGATAAAAATCCATACCAAGTATGATATGAGAGCTATATTTATTTTTTTCTTTCAAATCATTTAACATTCGATCATAACGCGCAACAAAATCAATTCCATTTCGGAGACGATAAGAAGTTTCTACCATCAAAAACTGCGAATTAACACCCGTACCGAAATAATCTTTTGCACTCACAAATTCACTCAATAAAGAAAATTTTCTGAATCCAAAGCCACCGAAGAAACTTAATAAATTAAATTTATTTTGAATTTGTCTGAATATTCCATACGAACTACCAATTAAAACATTAACATCACCTAAACTCGGATTAATCTCAAACCTTCCGATATATGACAAATCATTTCGAAAAGGAAATTTATCCTGCCCTGCACTCAGTGTAATAAAAGAAAATTCAGTCGGATACAAACCAACTTCAATTCCTGTTTGAGAATATCCTGATGAAAAGATTAGACCTTGAGATGTTGCTGTATTTAATAATCCTGCATCTCCGTTTCGTGTATAAGCAGTATGATCATCTAAATGAATTCCAAAATTAGGATAGAAAGAACCAATTTTAATATAACCCTCTAATGGAAGAATGTTCAAAATTCCATAACCTTCAAAATAACCGCGATATAGATCGTAAGTTGAAATGAATTTAAACTCATCACTTAATTCAAAGTTTGTATAAACACCACCAGCCATTTTATGAAAATCAGTCTTTTTAATTTCCTGAGAATACAAATATTGAAAACGAAAATCGAATCCGATTGAAATATTTTCATTCAATTTATTACTTAAATCTGCTTTAGAAGATTTGAATAATCGCAGATTATTTTTCCCGTAATTCCATCCATCTTCATTTCTGATCACACCACCAGTTGGATTTGAATGACAGTCACGACACTGATTACCTCGCATCAATGCAAATCTCGGAACAGCAAAAAGATCAACTACGAAACCAAGTAAGAATAAAAATATCAAACCTTTCATAATATCTCCTTTTTATTTCATTATAACTCAATGGATAATTTTTTACAATGAATAAATCAATAACTTTAAATATTTTTAAGAAAAAAATGGAGTCAATATGATAATCTACCAAATGTATCCAATTATTCTTCTACTGCACATTTTATCAGCAGTTATCTGGCTCGGATTTTTTCCAGTTGAGATTTCCTTAATTAAATCTATTAAAAAAGAAAACAGCAAAGACATCAAAAATTCCTTAATGACAAAACTATTATCACTTACAAATTTAACTGGAATGATTGGTTCAATCGGAATTCTCTTCACTGGAATTATTCTTGTTTTGATTTCTCCTTTATTTCATTTCTTCGAAATGAAAGCAAATCACTGGTTAACAACAAAACAATTTATTATTCTCATCATTCTCCTTATCACCTTTGTTTTTATCATTCCAATTTCTAAAAAGATTAAAAGCTCAATGAATGAAAATTATGTAGAAAGTTCTTTCAAAAAATTTGTTAGGTGGTCATATACTGAAAAAATCTTGGTTCTAATAAATTTTCTTCTTGCCTTTTTACACAGATTTTATTTTTAATTTCCAAACTATAAAAGCATTTTTTAGGTAGATTATAAAATTGAAATTTTCCGAAAAAGTAATTAAAAAAGTTAGAGCCCGTGCAGGCGACCGGGCTCTATTGAATAAGAGAGTAGAGAGCTGAGGTGGGAAACTCTGAAAACTCTTATGGAATAACAACCATCAAAACAAGCAGAATGATCAGTAAAGCTGTGTAAATTAGAAGCTCTTTAATCTCTTTGTTATTTTTTAATGTTGACTCTTTCATATGGCACCTCTTTAATTCTGATGCAAACATAAAACTTTGAAATTTTATTGTAAGTCAGCCCAAGCCGAATCATTTGTAAGTTTATTCTTTCAAAAAAGACCAGGGGAATTAGAAGGATATTAAAGAAATAATTAATTATTTATAGAAATTCAATTGATGGAGTGAAATCACTCGTAGCTGAAAAAAATCAAGCATCAAATTCAATATTATGGTCGATACAATAGCGAACAATCTCAGAGTTACTATCAAGACCAAGTTTTTTCAATATTCTTCCTCGATAAGTAGTGACAGTCTTTTCACTAATCTTCAAGTAATTTGCAATTTCTTTTGAGCGTAAGCCTTTTGCAATTAATTTCATTACCTGGAATTCACGGTCGGATAATTTCAAATGTGGCTCTTCCAATTTTCCTTTGCC
>JBNAWO010000146.1:0-5261 GCA_049699815.1 Ignavibacteria bacterium
AAAAGTTCTTGATGAAAGTGGATTCCCGCTTGTGCGGGAATGACAGTGTATATAGTTACACAACCTCAAAGGGGGACAACATAATGACCACCAATTACATTAGTGATCAAAAACGAAAATCAATCAACAAAACCCCAATCGGGTTCAATCAAACAATTTTCGATTAGCTCTTTACTTTTAATAAAAAATTCCATAGTATTTCAATAAAAATTATGCGAAATCTAAAACAAATAGAGTGGGCGTAACAATGAAATATATCAAATTACTTCTTTCTTTAACTTTAATGTTCTTATTTATTCAATGCTCTCCATCAGTTCCTGAAGAAGAAACTACAACAACACCGAAGACAACAGAAGTCAAAGCTGAAACAAAATCAAATACAATAATTTTCAGAAATGATTCAAATGAATTATTAAAATCTTCTCTAAAGAATAATAAAGTTGATCTTGTTTCAACCTCTGTTTGTCCCAGAGTCTTTAACGGCTGTTGCTTGACCAGGGGAATCTCGAAATATCACAATGGTGTTTATGCTGAGTTTTACAATACAGCAACTTCTCTTGGAAGAGATTTGTATTGTGATTTGTGGCTTCATTATAAATCTGATGATGGACAGGTACTTGCTTTCCCGGTTGAATATCAAAACAACAGGAATATGTTGAAAGTAAATGGAGTTTATTTTGAATGTATTCAAGATGAAAATCATTTCTGGGTACCGAATTTTAATTATTTCCATGCTGGTTGGCCCAGCGAGACTTTTGATTATGTTATGGATTTTGCACCTAGTAAGTTTATAAGATTCAAACAACAATTTTGCAAAACACTAGGGATTCCAGATACAAAATCTAAAACTGGAAAACTTTTTCCACTTGAGATTTCTGAGAATCAAGAGCTGAAAACTTTTTCTGAAATGCCATTTGAAGATCTTGTAGTAGAGTATAAAGACATTTCTGCTGGTATCGATAATTTTGTTGATTACTATTATTTTGATCGACTTGATTATTTAAGAGAAAATATTGCAAATGTTACATTCCTTATTCGTGATAATGAAACTCTCTTTCCTGTTGAAGATGCAATTGTTACAATCACTCCACTTGAACCATCGGGTGATCTAAAAGAAGTATTTGAGAGATTTACAGATTTTACCTTGAGAGCGCCAAATTTCGATTATGGTTTTTATGGATTTAAGAGTTGTGCCGATGAAAAGGTCCTTGATAAATTTTCGATGCAAACAAAATTATTTAATTACTTTACTGAGTATAAATTAAATCCGTGGGCAGTACTGAGTGACGAATTTAAAGCAAAGACGAATAAAGATGGAGAAATTTATTGGAATACAACTTATCTTTATGAACAAAATAATGATTTGTATAATCAATTATTAAAAACCCCATTGTTCAATAGAGAAATAGTCGGAAAGCTGCATTATTTTGTTATGGAAAAGAGTAGGCAATATCAGATAAAAATTATTCATCCGCGATATCAATATTTTGAAAGAACATTCAGCATATCGGGTGATAGTCAGGTTATTGTTGACTTAGCTCAGGTCACTGTGAAACATGAAAATGTTGGGGGTAGAGGTAATAAAGAAAATCTTTATATAAGACCTTTTATGAAATAAGTTACTTTGAAGTTTTTAATTGAGAGGTCTGCTGTCTCCAAACGGCAGACCTTTTTTATTTTAAAAATTATTGGAAAAGAATATAAAAAAGATTTTTAGTGATGCTGATTTAGAATTTTCTTTTTCGACAAGACGAATGTTATTTACTTCAATAATTTCATTTTGTCAGGATTTTTAGAATGCATCTCGGGCATCATACAACCTGATATTTTGAACTTTCAATCTTTCTGTATAGAAAAATTTGAACATAGATAAGCATATATGTAATTGGATCTGGCCTGATTAATGGATTTAAATGTGCCTTTTTATTGAACACCTTCAGGGTTCTTATACTACTCTTTTTGTTGGACCACCAATTTTATTGGTGGTTATTGTATTAAGCCCTTGCAGGGTTTATAGTATTAAAAACATAAATTAAAATTTGGGTGCATCTGTTTAAATCTGTATTCTATGAATAATCTTAAAATGTAGGTTGAGTCTCGTTTTAAAAATATTTGATGACAATCTTTTTTTAAGCTTAACATAAAATTAACATTTGACCCTTGACAATCAAAAATTATTATTAGAAATTTGTAACGATTATGAGAGAGAGAATTTTTAACAAACTAATAAACCAACCTAAAAGAGCTTTGCTCTCTCAATCTAAAATCCACAAATTAATTAAAAACAAAATAAAGGAGATGTTATGATAAGACATCTAACCAGATTCATCTTTGTATTTCTTTTAATTTCTTCAACTACAATTTTTGCCCAGGGTATCACGACATCGGGTATCACTGGAGTTGTTACAGATAAAAAGGGCGATCCTTTACCTGGTGCAAATGTAACAGCTGTTCATGTTCCTTCTGGAACAATGTATGGGACTTCTACGAGAGCAAATGGAAGGTTTAATATCACAGGTATGAGGGTTGGTGGCCCATACACTATCACTGCATCTTTCATCGGGTACAATAAACAAATTCTTGAAAATGTTTTTCTTGAATTAGGACAAAATCTCAATCTAACCTTTACACTCACTGAAACACAAATTGAGTTAAAGGATATTACTGTTGAAGCTGAGCGAAGTACAATAATTCGTTCAGATAAAACAGGAACGGCAACCACAATTCAAAGAGAAAATATCGAAAACCTTCCAACTATTTCAAGAAGATTGGAAGATTTAGTAAGACTAACTCCGCAGGCAACAAGCAATGCACGTATCGGCGGTGTTGATAATAGATTGAATAATATAACCGTCGATGGTTCTTACTTTAATAATTCATTTGGACTTGCAGGACTACCAGGAGATAGAACTGGCGTTGCACCAATCTCAATTGAAGCCATTGAGCAGATACAGGTTAATATTTCTCCATTTGATGTTCGTCAAGGAAATTTCGTTGGTGCAAACATTAATACAGTTACTAAGAGTGGAAACAACAGATATGCTGGATCTTTTTATTACAATTACCGAAACAATGACTTTGTCGGTACAAAGGCAGGCGATGCACAATTCAATCCTGGTACTTTTAGATTCAATCAATTTGGATTGACCTTAAGCGGTCCAATTATTAAAAACAAACTTTTCTTCTTTGTCAACTTTGAAACAGATAACCTTATCCAACCAGGAACAACATTTCGTGCAAATCTTGGTGGAGAGCCAGTCGGTGGTAATGTAACAAGAGTTTTAAAGAGTGATTTAGATAATCTAAGTAGATTCCTGAAGGAAAACTTTGGTTATGAAACTGGACCGTACGAAGGTTATGACCATGAGACACCATCTACAAGATTCTTATTGAGATTTGATTATAGCATTAACCCTAAGAACAAATTGAGCTTGCGTTACACTCACCTCGATTCGTTTACTGATGTTCTGCTTTCAAATTCAAGCTCACTTGGATTTGGAAATCGAAGGTCAAATTTAACTGGATTAAACTTCCAAAATTCTAACTATCAGATAATGGAAAATATTCGTTCAATTATTGCAGAATGGAACAGCATCATATCTGATAATATGAGCAATAACTTAATTGTTGGTTATACATTTAATGATGAAAGTCGTAAATCCAGAGGAAAAATGTTCCCATTTGTTGATATACTTGAAGGTGGACAGGTTTATACATCCTTTGGATTTGAACCATTCACTCCAAATAACGAGTTAAGATACTGGAGCTTTCAGATTCAGAATAACTTAAATTTATTTTTAGAAAATCATACTTTAACATTTGGATTTAGCTTAGAAAGGTATCAATCTGAAAATGTTTTCTTCCCGGGTTCTCAAAGCGTTTATGTTTATAACTCACTTGCCGATTTCTATACAGATGCAAATGATTTTTTGGCAAATCCAAATAGAACCGTTTCGCCAGTAACTTTGAGAAGATTTCAAGTTAGATGGTCAAATATTCCTGGACAAGAAAAACCAATTCAACCATTGAAAGTATGGTATGGTGGTGTTTATGTTCAGGATCAATGGGAAGTTATGAAAAACTTAAATGTCATTTCTGGAATTCGTTTTGATGTTCCTTTCTTTGAAAAGACTGGATATCATAACCCTGAAGTGGATACTATGATCTTTAGAGATGAAAATGGTTTTCCGGTACAATATAGAACAGACAAAATGCCTGATCCAAAAGTTCTTGTTTCACCTAGAATTGGATTTAACTGGGATGTGTTTGGAGATCGGACAACTCAGTTAAGAGGTGGAACTGGTATCTTTACCGGCAGACCTGCTTATGTATGGATCTCAAATCAAATTGGTAATAATGGTATCTTAACAGGTTTTGAGAGAATAGATAATACAAAGAATAGACCATTCCATCCGGATGTAAATCGATGGAAACCTGCAGTTGTGACTGGCGCACCTGCATCTAATTATGAATTAGCATTGACGGATCCAAATTTCAAATTCCCACAGATGTGGAGAACTAATATTGGTATCGATAGAAAATTAATTTATGATGTGATTGGAACACTCGAATTCCTATACAGCAAAGATGTAAATGGTATTTATTACATTAATGCAAACCTTAGAGCTCCGAATGGACAGTTTGTTGGTCCCGACAATAGACCAAGATGGATTGGTTCAAATCGAATTTATAGTAAAGTTGATAATGCCATTGTGTTGAAAAATCAAAATGTTGGTTATTACTGGAATATTGCTGCAACACTTGAAAAACCCTGGTCTGATAACTGGTACGCCAAAGTTGGGTATATGTATGGAGTGGCAAAGAATACAATAGATCCAGGGTCTATTGCATTTGGTAGCTGGAATAATAACCAGCATTCTGGAAATCCAAATAATCCAGGAGTTGGATTTTCTGTTAACTCACCTGGTAATAGATTATTTGGCGCTGTATCTTATAAACTCGAATACTTCGATTTTGGTGCAACGACTTTAACATTATTCTTTGACTACTTTACACCTGGAAATGGTAGTTATACATTCTCAGGTGATCTTAATGGTGATGGTGGAACAAGCAATGACCTGATTTATATACCAAAAGATAAATCAGAGATGAATTTTGAACAATACACAGTGACAGTTGGTGGAAATACAATCACATTTACCTCTGAACAACAGGCTGATGCATGGGAAGCTTTCATCCAGCAAGATCCTTATTTGAGTAAGAATCGTGGTAAATATGCGGAGAGAGGAGCTGCATTCCTG
>JBNAWO010000147.1:0-5246 GCA_049699815.1 Ignavibacteria bacterium
ATATCAAAAAATTCATCTTCTTTGTTTATCATCGTTTCATCAAGATTCAGAGCAATTAACATTGGTTTAAGAGTCAGTAATTGATAAGCTCTTAAAATTTTAATTTCATCCTTTGTTAAATCGGCATCTCGTAATGGAATTTCTTTGTTAAGGAAATCGAGACATTTTTCAAGAACAGGAATCTCTCTTTTCAGGTTTTCGTCCTGAGTTTTTTGTATCTGCTTTTTAATCTTATCAAGTCTATTTTCAATGATGGATAGATCCGAAATTATAAATTCGGTTTCAAAAGTATTAATATCTCTCATCATATCAATAGAACCAAAAGGGTGAGGAGCAAATTCATTTTCAAAGAGACGAACAACTTGAACAAGTGCATCATTGGTTTTTACTTTAGAAAGGAAATTACTTGTAAATTGAGCTGAACCAGTTTCTCCTTTCTGCAATCCAACTACATCAACAATTTCGATAGTTGCATTAACTTTTCTTTTCGGTTTGAAGATCTCATATAATTTATCAAGTCTTTTATCAGGAACTTTAATCACTGCCTGATGTGTCTCTCCTTTCGCCAGTGCTGTAGGATCAAGATGAGTTTTAGTTAAAGTTTGAAATAAAGTCGTTTTTCCCGAAAGTGGTAAACCTACAATTCCAATTTGCATTTTCTCTCCAATTGATTATTTGAATTTGATGAAACCTGTATTTTCTCTTGCAAAAATATTTATGTTTCTTCTGAAGACAAATTTTAATTGACATCCACGAAGGAAGACAGTATTTAATAAAATAAAAAATGTCAGGCCAAGATAAACTCAGCCTGACATTAGGTTAAGTCAATAAAATCCGATATGCGTTTTTAGAAGAGTAAATTATCGAGAGCTCCAGGAGGAAGTATTGGTAATCCAAGTTGACTATAACCTTTTGGCAATATAATACTTCCAGGAATAGTTGAGACATTAATTAAAGGAATGTTTGCACCCCATTTTTGATTAATAACCTTAATGAACTCATTCGCAACAATTGCATAACCGCGATTTGTTGGATGCACACCATCAAGACTAAAAAGTCCACCTGTCACATATTGGGTTGTAAATCTAATTCCATTGACCGTTATTCCAGTTTTTGCGCTGTTTAACAATGCATTTGCATCAACAAGTCCAAAGCCTTTTGCAGCTGCTATACTTGCAATTGTAGTGTTGTAATCATTAATTACACTTTTAACATTTAAAGCCTCAAGAGAATCAAGTACAACATTATTTGGTAACGGATTACTTTTAGACATTCCCTTACCTGCAGCAAGTAATTCTGAAGCTCTCAAGGTTATATAATTGGTTAAAACATTAACAGGAACAGTATCACCAATTCCTCTTACTGCCCAGACTGCAGTAATTCCTTGAGCGTAAAGCGTTGGTCCAACGGTGGTAAAGAAAGGAATTGCTGTTACATCTGGAATATTTGCAACAACAACCTTTGCTCCAGTATTAGCGAGCTCGATTGCAAGTGCATTATATAGACCGGCGAAATTCGTAGTTGGTGTATATGGAAGAGTTGCACCGCTTGTAGCATGGCCAAGGATATCATTATTTCCAATCCATAAAGTAACTAAAGTTGGGTTCAATGCTTTTGCTTGACTAAGTTGAGACCCTTGACCTCTAAGTATTAAATCAAACAAAGGATTTGCAACACCACCAAAAACATAGGAATAACAGGTTGTACTTGAAGTTGCATTTGCAATGTCATATAAAAATGCACCAGGAACAGCAAGATTATTATAAGGTCTATTAAGATTTACATTTTTTGGTTGACCCTGATTTGGATTAGTATAAATCTGAACACCAGTTGCGGTCAAACCTTGAAGCTCCAATCTGCCACCAGTTCCTGGATCTGCAACAATTGGTTGCTCGAAACTTGCACCAACCTGGTCAGCAATTAATTTGCCAATTGAATACATTTGAGCGGACTCATACAGAGCACCATTCTGGTAACCGGCAGTTAAGCTATTGCCCAGAGTAACAAATTTCTCAAAACTTACACTTCCAGTAGAAGGTGGAGAAGGAGGAGTTAATTCGCTTCGGTCTTCACAACCGATGGCAAGGAAGACTGTCAAAACAATTATTAATGATATTATCTTTCTCATTTTCTTCTCCTTTCTCTAATTAAAAATTATAGGTAACATTAAATCCAACAAGATGAGTTGATGTATTATAGGTCCCATTGAAAGGAGTATTTCCACTATAATAAACTTTTGAGCTTGTAATAGTTCTTTCAGCAACTCTCAAGAACATATATGATAAGTCAAAAGTTAAGTTACTCATTCTGTAACCGGCACCTAAAGTAAATCCGAGGCGATCTGAATCAGGTAAAGTTGGATCGACATATTCGTCTCTTATTGGATTTTTATCGTAAAGTAATCCAGCTCGAACATCCAGATTATGAAGGAGTTTGTACTCTCCACCTAAACGTACTATGTAAGAATCAAACCAGTTTTTTGGTGAGCTTAAGTCCGGGAAGTTTGGATTAACAAAATCAACTTTCAGATCTTTGTAAGAAGACCAGGTTACATATTGCAGTGATGCAGCAATCAATAATTCGGGCATTACTTTGTAAGCAACACCGAAGTTAAAATTTTGTGGGGTGGTTAAAGAAGTTTTTACATCACCTTCCGGTAATCTTCCCTGTAATTGAGCAGGCCCCTGAGTTTCCGCTTTTCCTTCAAAGTCAAGTTTAACATCCCCACGATAAGAGAAACCAACAGAAAGTTCATTTGTTAGGTGGGCAAGAATTCCGAAACGGTAACCATATCCGATTCCATCCCCCTCAAGTTTAACATTAGCTTCGCCTGCAAAAGGTGAAAGATCAAGTTTTCTTTTTAGCAAAACTTGTCCATAAACAAAATCAAAACCCCAGCCCAAAGATATATTATCAGAGACTTTGTAAGAAATTGTTGGGGTGAAGAAAAAAGTTCTTAATCTTGTCTCAGTTGCTAAAAATCTTCCTACCCAGTCTTCAGGCCACTTTGTACCAAGTCCAAATGGATTGTTTAATCCGAGCCCGACAACAACTTTATCCGATAGCTGGTAGCTACCATAAAAGTTAATTGGGTAGAAAATTTGTCTGACCATTTTATGTTCAGTAATGCTCGGAGCTGGTCCCCGGAATGTTGACTTTGGTGCGATAAAAGTTGCACCCATCATTACTTTAAATCCTTTTAATTGAGATAAGCCAGCAGGATTAAAGTAAATTGCTGATGGATCATTAGCCACAGCAATAAAAGCGCCACCCATACCCATAGCTCTTGAGCCGTGTTCATTTACTTGAAAACCACTGGCATTTAATAAAGTATGGGTGAAAACAAGGAGAGCAATTGTAAGAAGTTTTTTCATTTATCCTCCATTATTTTTTTGACTTACAATAATAATTAAGATATTTGATAAAAGTCAAACTATGTTGCATTATGATTTTTGTAATAATACAAACGATGTTTAATCATTATCGATAAATTATTTTTCAGCTCTCTTTAGTGTTCAAAATCTTTTATTTACAAACCTGCTTAAAAACTCTTAAAAAGTTTTCTCCATAAATCTTCCTGATATCTGAAATTGAATAACCTCTTCTTAAAAGTGCTTCTGTCAATTTTGGGAATTTTGAAACATCTTCAAGTCCAACAACAACTCGTTCAATTCCATCGAAATCAGAACCTAAAGCGATGTAATCAATCCCAACAAGATTTTTTATGTAATCAATATGAGCAATTACATTATTGATAGTTGCTGTAGATGAAGTAGTTAAATATGGAGGATAAAAAATTACACCAATCACTCCACCCTTTTGAGCAATTTTTATAATTTGTTGATCAGTTAAATTTCGAGTATGATTTCTTAATGTTCTTACTCCAGAGTGAGATGCAATTATTGGATTGACTGTAACCTCAAGAATGTCGTCTATTGTTTTTGGTCCAACATGAGAAACATCGATAATCATTCCAAGTGAATCCATACGACGAATAACTTGCCTTCCAAACTCTGAAAGACCTTTTGTTGATGCTTGCGGGTCAGAATGTGATGTTGCCCAGCTGGTTGAATTATTCCAGGTAATCGTCATATATCTAACGCCCATTCTATATAATGAATCGAGTTTGGTCAGACTTTCCTCAATTGAATGGCCACCTTCAACACACAAAATGGCTGCAAATTTTTTAATCTTAACCAGACTATCAACATCTCTTGAATTTCGTGCCTGAGCCATTAATGAGTTATATTTATTTAATTGAACTTTAAAGGAATCTATCATCCTTAAAGTTTGTTGAAATGGATTATTCGGGTATTGAGTTGGACTAACCCACAAAGCCATTAATTGAACATCTACTCCACCTTTGTAAAATCTTGGAAGATCAGAATGATTTATTGAATTTAATACCCCGAGATCGTAACCATTTACAACTTTCTCTAAAACATCATTATGCAAATCAATCAAAAAAACATTCTGGTGAACAGTTTCAAGTTCAAAGTTTATAACTCTGCTTTGGGAATTATCAATTTCAATTGTATCTGGTATATAAAGAAATCTCTCGGCAATTAAAAAGAATTCATTAATAGAGACTTTAGAGAGGCTTGTGAAATAATTTTCATTTGAAGATCTGATTTTAATTCCATCCCCGTCTAAATAATCGAGCTGAACAATTTTCTTAACAAATGCTTTTTCATTATATCTTATGACTATAAAATAAATTCCAGCACTACCTTTCCCTGAATATTCGATTATATGTTTTCCAGATGAAAGTGAAAAAGTCTTTTTATCAACTAATTTCCCGATTACATTATAGACTTCAACATATAATGCACCTGATACTGGGAAAAATACATCAATATTAGTTGAAGGATTATAAGGATTGGGATAGTTATTGGATACATAAAAGTCTTTAACAAATTCTAAATCTTGTACTGAAGTAAGAAAGAAAGAAAAATAACCTGCATTGCTAGTTTTAAAAGTATCTCTCTGGTTGAAATTATTTTTATTTACAAGAATTAAAAAAGCCGAATCTAATCCAGCTCCAGTATGTTTGTCCTTTACATATCCCTGAATTGAGACAGACTGAGCATAACTTAAACTCGTAATAAAAAACAAGAACAAAGTTTTAAAAAGCTTTTTCATATACTTAAAAATAAACTTAATGTAAGTAAATTAAAATCAAGTTCTCTCAGTAATCATTCCGAACTTTAACTTCAAAATATCAAATCTAAATAGAATCTCTGGTT
>JBNAWO010000148.1:0-5233 GCA_049699815.1 Ignavibacteria bacterium
TTCTTCCTCTTCGAAGTGGAGATGTTGCACTAATCAATTACGCACTAAATGTTTATAAACCTGAGAAAGATGAGACTTACCTGATAATTTATGTTGGCACTGATGCCATTAGATTAATTTTTATCAAAGATGGTAAAGTTGTTCATATTAATAAGTATCTTGGTTTAAGTTCAGAAAGATTAGGTATTGTTAGTTTTCTCTCGAGTAAGATAGTTCTTGAAATGGAATATGCTGGAGTTACAGAACTTACCAATATTGTAATAACAGGTGAAATTAATGATGAATTATTTTCATCAATAAAGCAGAGTTTTCCTTTCGCAAATGTCGAAATACTTGATCTGAATATTTTTGATTTTTCATCACTGGATGAAGAGCTGGTTCATAAATCTCATTCATACATTTTACCTTTGCTTGCGATTTGTGATGAAGTTTATCATTACTCAAATGTTAAAAAGAATTTAGAGTTTCAAACAAAGAGACTTTCAAAAATTTCATTTTCTAAGAAATTTGATTTTCTTTCACTTGTATTAGTAATAGTGCTTGGTGCTTTGATCTTTTTTTCATTTAGAATTTATAAGGGAAGGGCAGAGCAATTAAAAAAATTAAGGGAGCAAATTTCAAAAATCGAAATTATTAAATCGATTTCTTCAACAGAATTGGACAAAATAAATCAGCTAAGCAAACGATATGATATTTTAAATGCTTACAGTAACTTTCTTAATGAATCATTAAATAGCTTAATGAGATGGACTGATCAACTATTACTGTTAGAATCATTTAACCCACATAAAAATAAAATCTGGATTACTTCAATCTCTTTGGATGAACAAAATCCATCATCATATCTATTAAAAGGACTTGCAATTGATAGATCAAAAATTCCTGATTTAATGGCTACTTTCAAAAATGCTGAACTAAAAAATATTTATATCTATGAAATTAGAAACAAAAAGATTTATCAATTTGAATTAACAATTTCAGTGAAATATTAAAATGAGAAGAAAAAGAAGAAGAATTCTACTTTTGGTTTTAATAATAATTACTGCAGCGGTGAGTTATTATTTTGTTGAGCACTCTTACAAAAAGGAAGTTCAAAAATTAAATGAACAAAGTAAATCACAAACAAATGAGCTTTTAAGTAATAAATCACCAGAAGAAATAATTTACGAACTCGAGCACAAAGTAGATTCAATTTCTTCATTTATTAAAACGCAAAAAAAGATAATTCCTTATTACTCAACTCCTGTTCAGGCTTATGAGAAGATCCTTCAAAAAATTAATTTCTTCGAATCGCGTCTTGATATAAATATTGAAAAAGTTTTATCGGAAGAAAGACCACCAATTAGAAAAGATCGTTTTAATATTACTGGAAATGGAAAATTCAGTGATTTGTTCTCATTATTAAACTTATTTGAAAATTCACCTGAGATATATAAAGTTTACTTAACCGAAATAAAACAAACTTTCGAACATAATGAAATAGGTAAGCCTAAAGAAAAAGTAATTTTTAACTTTAAACTTGAAAATCTCTATACTACTTCACCTGAATTTAATCTTGACTCATTAATTCAAAAGAAAGATCAAGTATACTTAACTTATGTTTCGGACTTTTTTGAATCATTAATCAAATTCGACATTCCACCAAATGATGCAGGCTTGTTTGAAGTTGATGGTGCGAAATTGATTGCAATTATGCCAGATGCTGTTTATTTAGTTGATAAGAAAGGAAATTCTTATACTTTATCCGAAGGTGATGAAGTTTATCTTGGTTACTTAACAAAGATAAATTATGAAAAACACAATTGTGAATTTCTTTTGAATAAAGGTGGACTTTTAGAACGAGTTACATTAGTCCTTGAAGATAAGGAGGCAAAAAAATGAGATATGCAATAATTTTCTTATTAGTTTTTTCGTTAAATATTTCTGCACAAAGCTATCGAAGTCTGAAATCAATGCTTTCTCAAGATACTGAACATTTGGTTACAATTTCAAAAACTGCAAGTGTAGATCAAGCAATTGATGTATTGAGTCGAATCAGCAAACAAGCAATTAACAAAGTCATAATTCTTGATCAAAATATGCCTGTTCCTGTGGGGATAGAGATTACGAATCTCAATTGGTACAAAGCTCTTGAGATTATCGCTAAACTTCATAATCTCGAATTAGTTGAAAAAGAAGATTTCATCAAGCTTGTTCCACAACAAAAATTTTCAGAAACAGAAATTCCAGAAATATTAAAAGGAGTTGATTTCAGAACACGAGAGGTTACTATATCCGCAATTTTTTTTGAACTTGATGTCAACAAAGCTAAAGAAAGAGGGATCAACTGGAGAACATTGTTTTCTAAAGGCGGTGCTGATGTTGGAATTAGATTTGGCGAGACTTCAAATGGAATTTATGACTGGAATTCAACTACCGAATCAAAATCACTTGAGATTGGTGTAAGAGGAGATGTTAATGTTTTTGGTTCAATTGCAAAAGCAACTTCTTTATTTAATTTTTTAGAATCGAATCAACTCGGTGAAGTTATTGCAAGTCCTCAAATTACTGTAAGGGATAGAATAAAAGGAGAGATTCAAGTAGGTTCCGATTTTTCTACGCGTGAAAAAGATTTTGCAGGAAATACAATAGAAAGATTTTACAGCACAGGAACTATTATAAGGGTTACTCCTTATGTTCTTGAAGAAAATGGCAAAAATTACATTCTGCTTGATTTAAGCGTTGAAAGAAGTTCGGCAATTCCTGGACAAATTTCTACGGAAGTAAAACGAACAAAGGCAAACACAAATGTTCTTTTGCTTGATGGAGAAGAAACGATTATTGGTGGATTATTTATCAATGAAGAGAAGAAAGAACGCACCGGTATTCCTATTTTAAAGGATTTGCCCTGGTGGGTATTTGGAATAAAATACCTTGCTGGCAGAGATGTTATTACTTCTGCTCGCAAAGAATTGATAATTGTTTTGAAAGCAAAACTTAATCCTTCACTATATGAAAGAGTTGTATCGAGAGAAAAAGATTTGATTGGGAATAAGATTGATGATTATGATAAACAAATCGAAAAAATAAAATCCCAGATTAAATCGAAATGAACGCAAGTCAATTAATATTATTGTTTGCATCGATGATTATTCTTTCAACTATAATAATTCTAACGAATCGTGCCTCTATTGAAACCCAAGATGAGAGAATTTCAGCAAGGAATTTATATCATTCAATTAATGAAGCAAAAAATCTTTTTGAAGAAGTAAAATCAAAAATGTTTGATGAAAAATTAATCTCGATGGCTTCAATTAATCGAGACAGTTTAACTCCTGCTTCAATGTTAGGAAATGATAATGAGATGTATCCAGAATTTGATGATATAGATGATTATAATGGTTTTATAAAAGAACTTAGCCTTGAAAATGGTCAGAAATTTTTCCTAAAAGTACAAGTCAATTATGTAAATGAAAATAATCCAGATTTTTTAAGTACAACAAAAACATTTTATAAGTTAGTGTCAATCAAATGCATAGATCAAAATCAAAATCAACAATTTGAATTGAAACAAATTTTTTCAATCTGGTGATGAATCATCCAATATATTTATCGATAATCATTGTTATCGGTGCATCGCTAATTTTAATTTTGACCAGAACAACTGTATTTATAAGCGAAGCAAATCAAGAATCACTTCAAGAAAAAAAAGTTTTTGAAAACTTTGTGTTAACTCAACAACTACTAGAATACTATTTAAAGAAAATTGGTTATAAATCTTCTGCTAATTCAATCATTGAAGCCGATTCATCTAGAATAAAATTTATTTGTGATGACAATGGTGATGGATTAATAGATACTCTTGAAATAAAATCTGACATTCGAGCTGATAATTCTTACAATCCAAATGATTATAAATTGATTCTAATAAATAATAATACTGAACAGGTTATTGCTCCTTATGGTATAACTAAATTCAAACTTGAATATTTAGATATTAACGGAAATTCAACTAATGAAAGACTTTTCATTAGATTTATAATTGTGAATTTAAGAACTGAATCTGAAGAACCTTTTAGAGATAGATACTTTTTCTATGAGAATAAATTTATCATCAGACCAAAAAATTTGGGTTAAATGATGGGGAATAAAGTTTTAATTATCTCTTTAATAACTCTTGTTTTAGTGCTCTCTATTATTTTTTATCTCAGGGGTAGTTCAACAAGAATTACCGATAAAACAATAGAGTCTTTCAATCAAACTCAATCGCAATACATTGCTAATTCCGGTTTACATATTACTTTGAATAAGTTAAGACTGAATAAAACATTAAGAGGAAATTTTTCAAATAATCAATTGTTCGGAGGGTATTATGATGTTTCAATTTCGGGTAATGATACAGTAAAAATTTTAGTAAACTCAAATTTTATGAGGCAAAGTGCAAAAGCGTCAGTTATTACGATTTGGGATAATATTACTTTACCTCTAATTAATTCTGCTATGAGTATTTCGTCATCAAACATAAACATTTCACTTCACGGAAATATATTAATTAGTGGAATTGATAAAAATCCTGATGGAACATTGGGGACATCCTCACCAGTTAGTGGAATTTCAGTTGAAACTTTAAGAGACAGCATTCGAATTGCAAACGGAATTCCAAATAATGTAAAACCAAACATTATTGGTTCAACTCCGTCACCAAGCATTTCGGTAAATTCGAATACACCAAATTATAATGAAATAATTAATCAATACATTCAATCTGCAGATATTATTTTGCCTTCTGGTACTTATTCATCTGGAACAACCTTAGGGACACCCGACAATCCAAAAATAACTTTTATTTCAGGTAATGCAACTTTTGCTGGTAATGCTTCTGGATCCGGAATTTTAATTGTCTATGGTGGTATAAGTTGTGCTGGAAATTTCAATTATCAAGGATTGGTTATTGTATATGGCAACACTCAAATCTCAGCATCAGCATCAGGTAATTCAATGATTTATGGCGGTATGCTTGTTATTGGTCCAAGCGTTAATATAAGTGCAACTGGTTCGGCAATTATTAATTACAGCTCTAATACAATTAAAAACATTCAACAAAAACTCAAATCTTCAAAATTTATTGTTTCCAATTTGATTGACTGGTAAACTCCCTTCAAATTTTCACTTTTATCCCGATTTAAATGAATTGAGTTTATTTGGAGTATCAATTAATTTGCATAAAAAATGAATAGTAATGAGTGAGGGCTTT
>JBNAWO010000149.1:0-952 GCA_049699815.1 Ignavibacteria bacterium
GATTAACTGTTAATTTCGGTGCATATTTTGGTCAGACTTTTCTCAACAATATGAGCGGAATGTGGTTTCAACATCCTAATTTTAATCTGCCAATTATTTTCTCTCCAAAAGCTTTATTTGAATTTTCTCCATTTGAGGTCATAAAACAAAAATTCCAGTTTTTAGAGAAGTATGATCTTTATATTGCCTACCAAGATCTTGTCAGACAATATGTAGTGAGATTAAATGAGCTTCGTGCATAAAACTTTGCTTCGCCCCCGTTATGCCGATACAGATCAGATGGGCATAATTCATCACGCTAAGTACTTTGAATATTTCGAAATTGCAAGAACTGAACTTTTACGAAGTTTGGGGCTTCCCTATGCTGAACTTGAAAATGAAGGTTACTTGCTTCCACTTACTGATTGTTATGCGAAATTCATCAAACCAATTAAATATGATCAATTAATTAGAATTGAGACAACTCTCGAGAATCTTCAAGGAGCTCGAATTCATCTCTCCTACAAAATCTTTTCAGATGATAATAACGAATTGCTTTCAGAGGGTTACACAAAACATTCATGGGTTAAAAAATTAAATCTAAAACCGACAAAACCGCCAGCAAAATTTTTGGAAGCGATCAATCAAAAATGAAAGATTTAGATTTAAATCTTATTAAAGAAATTTTTGAACTTGCTGTAAAAGAAGATATTAATGGTGGAGACATAACAACTTCGGCAATCTTCAAGAATTTTAAAAATGTTAGAGCCGATTTACTTTGCAAAGAAAATGGAATAATTGCTGGACTTGAAGTTATAAAGCTCATCACTGAAAATTTCTTAAATGATGTTGAGTTCTTTTCATTTTATTCTGATGGATATGAAATTCATTCCGGTGATTTTATTGGGACCTTTACTGGCGATGTGAGAGAAATTTTAAAATATGAGAGAATTCTATTGAACTTCCTTCAAAG
>JBNAWO010000149.1:962-5185 GCA_049699815.1 Ignavibacteria bacterium
GGGTAGCCACTTTAACTAATAAGTTTGTTAATCAAATCAAAGGGACAAAAGCAAAAATCTTAGATACCAGAAAAACAATTCCCGGCTGGCGTTATCTCGATAAACTTGCTGTTAAAATTGGCGGAGGCGAAAATCACCGCTTTGGACTTTATGATATGTTTTTGATTAAAGACAATCATATTTTCGCAGCGGGTGGAATTACTCAAGCTGTTAATTTGTGCAAGGAATACAATTCAAATAATAAAACAAATTTTAAAATCGAGGTCGAAGTAAAAAATCTGATTGAATTAAGAGAAGCAATTGAATGCGGTGTCGATAGAGTTATGTTAGATAACTTTTCAATTGAATCGATTCGTGATGCTGTTAAACTCGTTGATGGAAAAGCTGAGATTGAAGTCTCTGGTGGCGTTAATCTCGATACAATTAAAGAAATAGCTGAATGTGGAGTTGATTTCATCTCTGTTGGAGCGATTACCCACTCGGCAAAAGCTCTGGATATTTCATTAGAAATAATCGAATAGTTTCGTTTATGTTGCCCTCTTATATTTCTGAAATTAGTTTCGATGAACTGAAAGATAGAAAAGAAAAATTATACGAATTACTTGAAGCCTGTAAGTTATGTCCAAATGAATGTGGTGTTGATCGTCGAATCAGTGATAATGGGAATTGTCGGTCTGGTTATCTTCCTATGGTGTCAAGTTATGGTCCTCATTTTGGTGAAGAACCTCCACTTGTTGGAAGATTTGGCTCAGGGACAATTTTTTTTACCAATTGTAATCTTGACTGTAAGTTTTGTCAAAATTATGATATTAGTCATTACGGAATTGGACGAGAAGTCTCCATTAGTGACCTTGCTGACATGATGATTTATCTTCAGAATAGAGGTTGTCATAATATTAACTTTGTTACACCTACACATTTTACTCCTCAAATTGTCGATGCATTAATTATTGCAAGAGAAAGAGGACTTGAAATTCCACTGGTCTATAATTGTGGTGGTTATGAATCAGTTGAAACATTAAAATTACTTAATAAGATAATTGACATTTATATGCCAGATATAAAATACTCATCAAATGAAAATGCTTTGAAATATTCGGGAATTTCTAACTATTGGGATGTGGTTCAAGCAGCTGTAAAAGAAATGCATCGACAGGTTGGCGATTTGAAAATAAGTTCGTCTGGTATTGCGAAAAGGGGATTGTTAATTCGTCATCTTGTTTTGCCCAACGATGTAGCTGGATCAAAAAAAGTTTTAGATTTTATCTTTAGAGAGATTTCAATTGATTCTTATGTGAATATTATGGATCAATACCGACCTGTTTATATGGCGAATCAATTTCCAGAAATTAATCGTAGTATCACAAGCAAAGAATTTTTTGAAATTTTAAGTTATGCAAAAGAAATTGGCCTTCATCGTGGGTTTGAATTTGTTTAATAAGATTTTTTTAGCAAGGAGTTTGTATTGAATAAAGAACTAAAACAACTGGGCAAAGAAACTGCTATCTATGGTATTTCTACTATTGTAGGGAGATTTCTAAACTTCTTATTAGTACCTTTTTTTACAAATGTTTTTACTCAGGCTGAATATGGGATAATCACGAATGTTTATGCTTACATTGCTTTTTTCAATATTATTTATCTCTATGGAATGGATTCAGCATACTTAAAATTCGCCTCAACACAAGAACTTGGAAACGAAGAACATACTTTTAGTACAGCGTTTAATTCAGTGTTTCTCACTTCATTAATTTTTTCGTTGATCATCTTAATATTTAAAAGTCCGCTTGCTAATTTGTTTGGACTTATGGAGAAAGATTTATCAATAGTTTATTTTGTTTCCGGGATACTCTTCTTCGATACAGTCTCAAATGTAATTTTTGCACGATTAAGATTTAACAATAAAGCTTTAAGATTTGCATCATTTAAATTGATTAACATCCTATTAAATGTTTTCCTTAACATCGTTGCAATTTTTGTCTGGAAATTAGGCCCTTTGAGTGTATTTCTGGCAGGATTTGGTTCATCGCTAATTACATTCGTTTTGCTGTTACCAGATTTAATTAAATCTTACCAATTGAAAATAGATAAGTCGATTGTACAAGCCTTGTTGAAATTTGGATTACCATTTATTCCAGCAGGACTTGCATCAATTGTAACTCAAGTTATTGATCGTCCAATTTTACTTGCTCTAACGGATGCAAGTACAGTCGGAATTTATCAAGCAAATTATAAGCTTGGAATATTTATGATGCTTTTTGTTTCAATGTTTCAATACGCCTGGCAACCTTTTTATCTAAAACAATCGTTGAAAGAAAATGCAAAAGAACTCTTTGCAAAAGTTTTTACATATTTCACTCTTTTTGCCTCTGCAATTTTTATTATTCTTTCATTACTAATTGAAGATATAGTCAGGATAAAATTTTTTGGCTTTTACTTGATTGGAAAAAATTTCTGGGATGGTTTATACATTGTTCCAATCGTATTGCTTGCCTATGTATTTAACGGATTTTATATCAACTTTCTTGCGGGAATACAAATACAAAAGAAAACACAATATATGCCTCTGGTTTCCGGACTTGGTGCAATCGTAAATGTAATTTCAAATTTAGTATTGATACCGAATATGGGAATGTTAGGTGCAGCATATGCGACTCTATTTGCCTATATTTCGATGGCAATATACCAATACTTTCTTTCTCAAAGATTTTATAAAATTACTTATGAGTGGAAAAAAGTTGCTTTGATTGGTTTAGCAACAATTATTAGTTATGGTTTATTTTTAATTTTCAAAGATTTCAAAATTTTTAATAATTATATCTTGAAAGTTATCTCTATTCTTATTTTCATTATACTTCTTGAAATTTTTAGGTTGATAGAAGTAAAATGGTTGAAGGAATTTTATCGTTTTCTGATTAAGAAGGCTGAATTTTAAATCTGAAATTTTTAACAATCTTTTCTTAATCTATTCTAAAGACTAATTCAAATTAAGATGCTTTTTTATCGACTTAATTTATTGATTGAAATAATCATAAATAAGTCTTGCTGCCTTCGCAACTGCATTTTGAGCTTTATTATCGTGTGTCCAGGATGTATCGTTGCTTTCATCGGCAAAGATTGCAATTACGAAGTCACATTTTGGGGAGTAAACGATTCCAACATCAATTCTTGCTCGATCAACTGCACCTGTTTTGTTTGCAACAATGATAGTTTCATTTTCTTTTAATTGATCATAGGGAAGAAATCTCCTAATCATTGTATCGTCTTGCTGATTTTTCAAAATATTTATAATCCATTCCGAGTAAAATGAATCGATTATCTGATGATTATAAATCATCTCAAGTAATTTTCCCATTTCGAAAGGAGTTGAGTAACCCAACCCAAATCTTTTTGCTTCTGGAGTATTTTTCTTTGTTGAATAAGAAAAAACTTTGTTAAGAAGTTTTGTGTTTTTAAGACCAAGTTTTTCCATTGTTGAGTTAATGGTGTTTAATTTATCGTCATGATCTTTTGCAAATTGATCAATCACTGCATTTGTTGCTGTATTGTCAGATAGAATGATCATTAATGTTGCAGCATCAATTAGTTTAAGTTTTGTATCTCCATTAAAATATTGGATTACACCGGCTCCACCGACTTTCTCCTTGGAAGGTATGATGATTTCTTTATAAACATCAATTTCATTGTTCTTAGATTTATCGAATAAAGTTATCAATATTGGGAGTTTAATTACACTTGCGGTAGGGAACAATGTATCAGAATTAATTTTGATTTCCTCATTTGTTCTTAAATTTTTTGCATACAATCCAATTCTTCCAGAATATGTATTGGCAAGTTTTAAAATTTCTTGTTCAAGTTGAACATAATTTTTTGAGGTTGTTAATTTAATTAATGAAAGTTCTTTCTGTGAAGAACAAGAGTAGAATGTCAATATGAATAAAAGAAAAGTTAAAAGTTTCTTCATCTTAAACCTCATAGTTTTTTACAAAATTAGTTTAAAATTATTGAAATGTATGGAGTAAGAATTATTACAAAAAATTTTACAAAAATATTAAACTTCATTAGTTGACATTGAAATTTAAAATTTATAATATTGAATAAAAGTGATGGTGAAGATGAAAATACATTTTGACTGTGGGGCTTCGTTAATCAATTGATAGATGAATTGAACAAAGAGTTCTAAAAATAAAAAGTTCAAAAAATCAAACAAATCATCAGGAGGA
>JBNAWO010000150.1:0-5180 GCA_049699815.1 Ignavibacteria bacterium
ATTGTTTCGTCAAATTCTCTGATCAATTTTTCGAAGACTTTTTTTACAGGAAGAATATCGTGAATTAAGCCTGCAGATTGACCTGCTTCAAGAGCACCTTCATCAACATTGCCTTCAAAAATTCCGAGACGTTCACGTTTTTCACCCCAGATTTCTTTAAGTTTTTGCTCATCAGCACAATTTTTTTCTGCTTCAATTGCTCGTAAAGCAAAATTGTTTTTAATCATTCGAACAAGTCCAATTTTTCTAAAACCAATGATCGTTCCATTATCTTGAGCTTCAACAATTTTCTGCTTGTAATAATCGTGTGCAGAAGATTCTAATGTTGCAGCAAATCTTGTCCCGATTTGCACTCCCTCTGCGCCTAATGCGAATGCTGCTGCAATTTGTTTCCCGGTTGCAATTCCACCGGCAGCAATCACTGGAATTTTCACATTTTCAACAAGCATAGGAATAAGGCAAAAAGTTGTAATCTCATCAAAACCATTATGCCCACCGGCTTCGTATCCTTCGCCTACGATTGCATCGCATCCAACTTCTTCAGCTTTCTTTGCATATTTTACAGAAGGAACAACATGAATCACTTTAATTTGATTCCTTTTTAATTTATCAATGAATTTTCCTGGATGACCTGCAGAAGTAAAAACAATTTTTATATTTTCTTCAATAACAACGTTCACCAAATCATCAGCATCACCACGAAGTAATGGAATATTTACACCGAATGGTTTTGAAGTTTTTTCTTTAGCTTTTTTTATGTGTTCTCGCAAGAGCTCTGGTTTCATAGAACCTGCGCCGATTAGCCCAAGCCCACCACACTCACTTACAGCGACAGCAAGTTTATATCCCGAAACCCAAACCATCCCTGCCTGAATAATTGGATATTCAATTCCAAAAAGCTCAGTTATACGATTTTTAATGTTCATCTTTGAAAGTTTCTTAATGAGATTTATTGCATAGTAATTTATGTATTCTCAATCTAAAAATGTTAAAATTATTTTAGCAGTGTATTTAGATAGATTCTTCTTTCGGACTTCGCGTCATTAAATCTGTTGTTGCAAGGATTGGATCTTTATCTTCATAAAGTATTTTATAAACCTCAGAGCAAATAGGGACTTCAACATTAACTTTTTGAGAAAGTTGATAAACACTTTTTGCAGTAGTCACTCCTTCTGCAACCATTTCCATTTCTGCTAAAATATCTTTTAATTTTCTACCTTTCCCAATTTGCTCACCCACATATCGGTTTCTTGAATATTTGCTCATACAAGTCACAATTACATCACCAATTCCGGATAATCCTGAAAAAGTTTCAGGTTTTGCACCAAGAGCAACTCCAAGACGAGATATCTCTGCAATTCCACGAGTCATAATTGCTGCTTTTGTATTGTCACCAAAGCCAGCACCGTCACAAATACCAGCTCCAATCGCAATTACATTTTTGAGTGAGCCTCCAAGTTCTACTCCAACTATATCTGTTGTTGCGTAAACACGGAAATAGGGATTCATAAATTCATTTTGAATAAATTTCGCTGTTTCAAGGGATTTTGAACCAACAACAACAGCTGTAGGAATTTTTCTTGCAACTTCTTCGGCGTGACTTGGACCTGATAATGTAGAGATCTGTTTTTCATCAATATTAGGAAAAACATCTTTAATAATTTCAGAAATTCTCTTTAATGTAGAGATCTCAATCCCTTTTGCAACATTGACAATAACGGAATTTTTTATGAGACTAAAATCAATCCTATTAATTACGCTTCGGAGATACTGAGTAGGAACAGCGAGAACGATAATGTGTTTATTTTTTACAGAATCATTGAGATTAGAAGTGATTTCAATCTCTTGTGGAATTTTTATTCCTGGCAAATAAATATCATTAATTCTTTTCTCCCTTAGGAATTCAGCATACTCTGGTTTGTATTCATAAAGAGATACTTTATGTCCATTATCATAAAGAAGTATAGAAAGAGTGGTGCCCCAACCACCTGCTCCAAGAACTGCTACATTCATACTTACTCAGATTTTTTATGAATAAGCGGAATTCGTTTAATTCGATTTTCTGTTCCTTCAATCAATCTTTTGATATTGGAACGATGAGTATAAATTATAAAGAGCGCTATGAAAATAGAAAATGAAATCAATGTAGGATAACCTTGAATATGGACATGAAAAATATTTTCTCGAATAAAAAGAATAATTGGTAAAGCTAATGCTGCACTTATTGAACCGAGCGAAACATATCTAAATTTAATTAACATTAAAAGAAAAATTGCTGCGGCAATTAACACATCAATTGTCATTAAACTTGCTGCCATTCCGACAGCGGTCGCCATACCCTTTCCACCTCGAAAGCCAGCAAAAACAGTAAATACATGACCAATTACTGCAAAAATTCCTGCAAGCAATTGAACAAAAGTAAAATCATCAAAAGGAGTTGGATTATCAAAAGGCATCTCGGTAAAAAAGAAAAGTCGGGCAATGAAGACAACTGCTACAACACCTTTGAAAGCATCAAAGAGAATCACCAAAATTCCATATTTCCAACCAAGAACTCTAAAAACATTTGTCCCGCCCGCATTTCCACTTCCATAATTTCTTATATCAATTCCAGCAGCTAACTTACTGACTATAATTGCGGTTGGAATTGAACCTACCAAATATGATAAAAGCATGATTAAAATAATCGTTAACATATGAACCTATATTTTTTTGAACTACTTTGTATGTAAACAAATTTAATTAATTTTTAATTATCAAAGTTAATTATCTCAAAAACAATTTTGCAAAATTTAAATCTTCTTTCAGTGTAATCTTTCTGTTTTCGCCTTTTATTTGATAAAAATAAACCTTAACTCCAAGTCTTTCAACAAGTGATGATTCATCAGTCCCAACAAAACTTTCTTCGTAAGCTTTTTTAAACGCTTCAATCAATGTTTTGTAGGTAAAAATCTGAGGAGTTTCAACAAGCCATACTTTTTCTCTATCAAGTGTATCTTCAACAAAGTTAATTCCAGTTTTAACGGTATTAATTGCTTTTTTAGCAGCAATCACTGCCTTTTTCTTTTTAGCGAATTCTATTATTTCATCAATCTCTCTTGATGAAATCAGTGGTCTAACAGCATCGTGTACACAAATCAAATCGCCTGGTTCAGCATTTATTGTTTTTAAAGCAGAATAAACTGAGTCTTGTCTCTCTTTTCCACCCTGAACAACATCTATAACTTTTTTGAGTTTATATTTTTTAATAAGTCTATTTACTTCATCAAAATATTCTTGATTAACAGCTACAACAACTTTATCTACATTCTTAGCTTTTTGAAACTTCAAAAGTGTATGAGCAAGAATTTCTTTACCATTTACTTTCAAAAATTGTTTTGGTGTGGTAGATAAAAATCTTTTTCCAGATCCAGCAGCAGGGATGATTACAATTACTTTCATATGAAAACTCCTTTTGAATAAAAAAGTCAGGCAGAAAATGCCTGACCAAAATTACTAATAAAGTTATGTGAATTACTTTCAAAAATTAAAGGATCAACATCGCATCGCCATAACTTAAGAAGCGATAACCATCTTTTATTGCCTTTTTATAAGCTTTCATTGTAAAATCATATCCTGCAAAAGCAGCAACAAGCATTAATAAAGTTGATTCAGGGGCATGGAAATTTGTAATTAAAGCATCAACAATTTTGAAATCGTAAGGAGGAAAAATGAATTTATCTGTCCAGCCTCGATTAGGAGCTGAAAGTCTGCTTGCCGTAACGCTTGTTTCCAATGCACGAACTGTACTTGTACCAACGGCAAACACTCTCCCTCTATTCAAAATGGTTTTGTTGATAACTTCTGCTGTCGATTCCGGAATTTCATAAAATTCAGAATCCATTCGATGTTTTGTTAAATCTTCAACCTCAACAGGTCTGAATGTTCCAAGTCCAATATGTAAAATGACTGGTACAATCTTTACACCTTTCTTCTCAATTTTCTTCAGCAATTGACTTGTAAAGTGTAATCCAGCTGTAGGTGCAGCAACCGAACCAGCAACTTTCGCATAAACAGTTTGATAATTTTTTTTATCAGCTGGAACGGGTTCTCTTTTGATGTAAGGGGGCAAAGGAACAGTTCCAATTCTTTCAACTATTTCAAATACATCTTTATCTGTTAAGAAACGAATCGTTCTACCGCGAGATGTAGTATTATCAATGATTTCACAGACAAGATCTTCGTCGAAATAAATTTTATTTCCAATTCTAACTTTTCTTGCTGGTTCGACAATCACATCCCAAATTTTATCTTGAGGATTTAATTCTCTCAAAAGGAGTACTTCAATTTTAGCGCCTGTTTTCTCTTTTCTACCAAAAAGTCTTGCTGGAAAAACTTTAGTTTGATTTACAACAAGGCAATCACCTTTTTGAAAGTAATCAACAATATCAGTAAACTTTTTATCTTCAATTTCTTGTGTTTCTCGATGCAAAACCATCAATCGACACTTGTCTCTTGGTGTAACAGGAAATTTGGCAATTAAATTTTTTGGTAAGACATACTTAAAGTCTGATAATTTTAATTCTCTATCACTTAAATCAAATCCTGCCATATGTTTCTCGCTATTTTGTTATTGATGAATTTTTAATTTCAAAATATTTCAATTCAAATCCCTCACACATAAACGGAGCTTTCAGTCAGAATTGACCGAAAGCCCCACCTAAATCAAACATTTACTTTTTTCTTGATTTCTTACTTACGGATTTCTTCGTTTGAATCTTAGAGGTTTTATTTGCTTTAACTTTTGGTTGAGAAAGTTTTTCAAGCACAACAGCTCTTGCAGCAGCAAGTCGTGCAATTGGAATTCTAAACGGAGAACAACTTACATAATCAAGGCCAATACGATGACAGAACATTACAGAATCTGGTTCACCGCCATGCTCACCACAAATTCCAACTTTAAGTTTTGGTCTTGTTGATCTTCCTTTTTCAACACCAATTTTCATTAATTCGCCGACACCATTGATATCAATTGATTCAAATGGATCTCTTGGTAAGATATCGTGTTCAACATAAGCTGGTAAGAATTTACCAGAATCATCTCTTGATAAGCCAAAAGTTGTTTGAGTCAAATCGTTTGTTCCAAACGAGAAGAACTCAGCAACCTGAGCAATTTCATGAGCAGTTACACAGGCTCTTGG
>JBNAWO010000151.1:0-5036 GCA_049699815.1 Ignavibacteria bacterium
CAGATTCAGCAATATATTATTTTCGATTAGTTTCATTACGAAAAGATGAACCTAAACTTGCTGCACTGGCTCAATTTCAGATTTATGATATTTATTACAAACTCGGAAGATACGATGAAGCAATTGAAGAGGCATTTAAGCTTTTCATCAAATTCCCTGCAGATAAAAAATCTGAGCAAGCACTTTATGACATTGGCTGGGCTTACCGTGAAATAAATCAATTGGATAGTTCATCAATTGTCTTTCACAAATTACTTGAGAAGTATCCACAAACAGAATACTACGCCAGAGCTTTGTATCAAATTGCACAAAATTATTTTGATTTGGGAAATTATAATTCTGCTCTTGATCATTGGTTAGAGTTGATCAATAAATTTCAACCTGAAATTTTTACTAAAAAAGATTGGGAAAAAATTGAACTCAAGGCTGAAAAAGAAAGACGTCTCTTCGAAGTAACTGAAGGCAGAGATGTTGAAACTACGGATTTAGAACTTGTTGCAAAAGCTTATATAAAGATTGGTGATTCTTACAGAAAACTGAAAAATTATGAACTCGCAATATCTTACTACAAAAAGATTATCACCACATTTACTTTAATTCCAAGTTTACAGGAAGTCGCATGGATTAAGATAGCCGATTACACACTAGAAGAAAAAGGCCTCGATGAAGCAATTGCCATTTATCGAGATGCAATTGATCAAAATTTCCAGAACAAGAAACTTCAAGCTAAGTTTCAATTTAAAATCGCAGAGACATTTCAGAATGCTCGAAAGTTTTCAAAAGCAGCTGAAGAGTATGATACATACATTAATAGTTATGGTAATGTTGCCGATGCAATTGATTTTAGTGTTGACAAAGCAAAACTTGCAGTCATTCTTAACTACTACAATGCAAGGGAGTTTACGAAAGCCATTGCTCATTGTGATTCGTTCATTACAAAATATGCTTATTCAGATTTAGTTCCTGCGGTTTTTAATATCAAAGCCTCAGCATTAAATTTTGAGGGCGAGTATGAAGCAGCAAGAAAAACTCTGGAAACTTTAATAAAAAATTTCCCAAACAGTGATGAAGTTATAAATGCAAAAGTTCAACTTGGGTTTACTTTATATAAGCTTGGTGATTATGCATTAGCTCTTGAATATATCGACGATGTTTTGAATAATCCTGATGCAAAGAAAAAGATCGATACAAGCGAAGCTTATTACTATCGTTTGATTACTTTAGCTGACAGCAAACGATACGACGAAGCCATAGCTGTTTTTGAAAAAATAAATTTTTATTCACCTTATTATCCCGGTGCAGTTAATAAAATATGCAAGATTTATTCAGCAAGATCAGAGTTCGAGACAGGCGAAAAATTTCTGCAAAGTATTTTAAATATTGCTGAAGAAAGAAAAGATAGCCTGAACATAATTAACGATATTTATTTCAATTTTGCCGATTTATACATCAACAAAGGTGACTATAATAAATCGATTGAATATTTAGATAAAATTTTATCAGACACAACGATTTTTGAGAAACGCGAAACTTTTGCTTTGCAGGTAAAATACATTCGTGGAATTATAAATTATCAAGTGGAAAATTTTCCAAATGCAATTAATGATTTAGAGTTTGTTCTGAACAATCAATTGTTCAAAAATGTTTTTTCTCAAAATGTTGATAATGCTTATGAAAAACTTGCTCTCTCTTATGCGAAAATTGGAAATCTTGATAAAGGTATTTCTATTTTCCAGAACTTAATTGATCAGTCAAATGATGAAATTCAAAAAGGTAAATATTATTCAACTCTTTCGACTGTATATTTTGAAGGTAAAAAATTCAAAGAGAGCATAGATTATGCAAATAAATCATTAAGTATTTCTGGTCTTGATACAGCAACCATTATTATTAACTATCTTAATCTTGCAAACAGTTATAAAGAACTTGGAGACCTAAAAAAATCAGGTGATTTACTTTTTGAGGCATCTACAAAATTTCCAGCTGCACCAGAAATTCAAGATATTTTGTTTCAACTTGCTGCTCTTTATTATGATAATCAAGAATATGAACAGGCAATTAAAGTTTTTAATCGTTACTTAAATCAATATCCAGAAGGAATTCACAAAAAAGACGCAATTATGTTCAAAGCTTATGCGCTTTATGAAATTGGTGACTGGCAAAATGCTTATAATACAATGAAAACATTCATTTCCCTTTATCCGCAAGATTCAAAAGCATCTGATATGCAATACTATGCCGGTGAATGTATGTTCAATCAGAAAAAATTTGATCAGGCTATAAGAGAATATCAATTAACTTATCGTCGTTATCCAAAATCGGAGCTTGCTGCAGCTGCAATGTATAATGAAGGGTGGTGTTATTACGAACTTCAAAAACCTGAACAGATGATTGAAACATTTAAAATTCTTGCTCAAAGATTTCCAAATAGTGAATTTGCACCACACGGACTTTATACAATTGGGGATTATTACTATAACATTAAGGATTATCAGAATGCGGCAAACTATTACTCAGAATTGAAGAAAAGATTTCCTAACTATGAAAAAATTCAAGAAGTCGATGAATTACTTTACGATTTGAGTCAAATAAATTCATACCTTGAATACGAAAAAGCAATGAAATTTTTTGATGATCGAAATTATGAAAAAGCAATTGAAGAGTTAATGAAAGTCTTAAAAAAATATCCCGATGCAAGTGTTGCTGTCGGTTGCAGAGTAAATATAGCTGCATCGTATGAAATGCTCGATAAGAAGAAAGAAGCAATTAAATGGTATGAGGAAGTTATAAGACTTTATGAAAATAGTAAAGATGAAAACGAAAGAGCAGCTTATTTATTTGCTAAAGAACATAAAGAATGGTTAGAAAGTCAATAATTTTAATGGAGGATTAACATTGAAAACATTATTGATCATTTTGCAAACTGAAAATACAATTAGAAGCTGGTTAACAGAAAACTGGTTGGTTGAGATTTTAAATAAAGGCGGATGGTATATAATGTATCCGCTGCTTTTCTTTTCAATAATCTCTCTCGGAATTATTATTGAAAGACTTTATAGATATCTGACTGTACCGAAAGAAGATCAAGCTCAAAAAATTCTTGATGAACTTACAGATTTATTGAATAGGTATGGATCAGTAGAGCCACTAGTGCAATGGTGTGAAAAGAATAAAGGTGTGCTTGGATATGTTTTTCTGCAAGTATTGAAGAGATTTAATTTTCTCGTAGTTGAAAAACGACCAATATTGGATATGAGAAACGAATTGCTAGATACAGGTGATGAAGCGGCTGAAGAGTATTTAGAAGAATTTTTGCCAGTTGTAAACACAATCGCAAGTGTTGCAACTCTTCTTGGATTGCTCGGAACAATTTTAGGTATGATTATGTCTTTCGATGAAATTGCAAAAGGCGGTAAAGGTGATCCAGCAGTTGTGGCGGGCGGTATTTCTGTTGCTTTAATTACTACTGCAGGTGGATTGATTGTTGCAATTCCATCTGTAATTGGTTACAGCTTCTTAAAAAGAAGAGCAATGAAACTTGTGAAATATGTTGAACCTTTTACCAATCATTTCATTAATCTTATTCTAAAAGATCTTGCAAGATTTTCTACTTACAAAGAAATGTTGAAAACTGCTTACAGAGATGGCGTTTTAAATAAAGAAGAAGAAGAATTTTTGAAACAGAAAAGGATTGAACTGAATATTTCTGATGAAGAAGGTAAAAAACTCGAAGAAGAAGTATTAAAATCTTTAGGATATAAATAATATGGCAAGAAAGAAAAGAGAATGGGAAGAACGGGGCATTGATATGACCCCGATGATTGACTGTGTATTTCAGCTCTTAATCTTTTTTATGGTTACAACAGTCTTTGCAGTACAAAGTGGATTGAAGGTTGATCTCCCACAAGCTGCAACATCCGATGCACCGCCCGAAAAAGATTTGAGCATTACAATTTCTGAAAAAGGTGAAATGGATTTGAATGGAACTCCTGTAACTCTGGATAATCTCGAAGAACAACTAAGAATTCAGAAAGATATTTTTGGAAGCAAAGTTTTAATTATTAAAGCTGATAAGAAAACTCCACACGGAATTGTTGTGGATGTGATGGATGCTGCTAAAATTGTTGGGATAGATCAACTGGCTATAGCAACGGATAAAGAAGAAGAAAAGAAAGAGTAGATGAGCTGAAATGTCAGTCAAATCGATTTTTATTCCTGATTACGAACTGAGTCAAAAGATAAAAGCTTTTCTGAAGTATTACAGGAAGCATCTTCTTATTTTTATTTTAGTTTCTTTCTTGATTCATTTTCTTCCGGTCATATTAAATATTAAATATGTTGAAAGTATTAAAGAAGTTAAGAGACCACCTACGACAGTGAAATTTATTCAAAGAGCACCACGACTTCAGAAGCAACTTGAGTTGCAAAAAGCGCCAAAGATCGTAGAAAGAATAATGCAAAGAATGATGCCGCAAAAATCAAGAATGGCTACAATGCCTCGAACTATGACTACAGCTGTTACTCACGGCGGATCTGCACTTGCTTCTCTTGGTCGACCGGGCGATTATGTCGATAGAACCTGGTCACCTCAGCAGGCTCAATTTTATGGTCCAAACATTCAAATGGAAGTTGAAAATACAAGAATGTCTTCTAAACGCGGTGTTTCTGGATTAAAAGATAATCTTATTGATTGGATGAATTTTCAAGATCGATTTTATGGAATGATTGACCAAGGTTCTAATAAAAAGGATGTAAGTGGATTTATCGAATTTTATCAACTTGAATATCGTGGAAGTAAAGTTGAAGACAATAATCAACCTGGCTGGAATTGTATTCCACAAGCTTTACAAAATCTTGCTGATTTCATTAATAACAATACAAAAATTAAAGTAACTTTGAAGGGCAGCGTTCGTCTTGATTCAAAAGAATTGATGAACATTCCAATTATTTTTATGATTGGTTACCGAGCTGAACCAATCTACACGAAAGAAGAAGCTCAAAATTTAGGAAAGTATTTGCGGGAAGGTGGATTCCTT
>JBNAWO010000152.1:0-4714 GCA_049699815.1 Ignavibacteria bacterium
CCTTTCAATATCTTAACTCGCATATTGATATTGAAGGTGACCTGAGCTTGAGCAGTTATAACCGAATCGTTATCAAAGTAGAAATTGTATGTTGAATTTCCTTCTGGTAATATCAGTACTCTATTTGAAATACTTTCCCAGATGTCTTGATTATCTTTAAGAATAACGAATTTAAATTCAGTTGAATCGCCTGCGATTAAATAATTCTTCGTAATTGTATAGATAGTATCACCATCAGCATCAAGTAATAAGTCAGCGTTTCCACTCCAATTATTGAAAGTTCCTCTCACGACTAAGGAATCCTCAGCTGGATTGAAAAGACCCTTTGCAGTTTTAACTCTCATATTAACATTGAATGTAACATTTGCGTAAAGTTTTGTTCTATAACGAGCAATTCCATTATTTGTACCTAAAACAAACAAATCAAAAGTTCCATCTCCATTATTTTTAAAATCTACATCACCGGTTCCGTTAGTGTTTGAATTGGTTCCGAGTGAGGAAGTAACGAAAATTAATTTTCCATTTTCTAAACCTTCAGCGACATCAACAAGTCTAATATTTTCGTTTCCAGCACCATAGTTAAATACTGCCAGATATTTTTTTACACCATCTTCAATATAATCCATTGCAGTACTTCCTGTAGCGACAATACTTCCTGGTAATGTTGCTAAAAGATTACCATTTGCATCATATTCCTTAACATTTCGACCTGCTGAATTTAAATAAAAACCTACTGCACCAACTCCCTTAGGAGCAACAGTCGGAACAGTTCCCTGAGCTCCGTCACTTAAAGTAATTTCTGTTGCTGTAAATGAATTACCATTATCAGTTGTATTAAATCGAAATACTTTGTTTTGTGAAGCAGCAGCTGCCCAAATAGTAATTGAATTATCTGCTGTACTTCCAACAACAGTAAATTTATCACCGAGACGGTAACCTGTTGTTGTTGTAAATTCAACAGCTACAACTGGTGCTGATGTAATATTATCCCATCGATAAATTTTGAAAGCCGTAGTGTTAGAACCTGTTGTTAAATTGCAAGCAAAAATTTTTCCATCAGCTGAAACTTCAACATCATTAAGCGAAAATGTTCCACCTGAAACACCTGTTACATCGAGCACACCAATGCTATCTCCATTTGCAGGATTAATAATTAGAACTCTTGTCGTCCCTAATCTTGAAACTAAAAACACATACTCCTGCCCACCAACTACACCATAAGCTGAACCTCTTTCAGTGTGACCTGTCCCGATATAACTTGGAAGGGTACCAGTGGCTTGGGATTTTTCCCAGATAGTTGTGTATCTCGCAGGTTGAGTTTGTGCCAGATTTATGCACAAAAGAAGGGTTATTAATGTAAGTAATGTTCGTCTCATAAGAAGCTCTCCTTTGATTTTGTTTTACATTTTTACATACAAAGATAATTCGAGTAAAAATATTTAAGAAAGTCACTTTAAGTACAGCAATTTAAATGATCTCACATTTTTACCAATTACTAACTGACCGAAATAAATTCCCGTTGATAAATTCAACCGTTCAGCATCGAATTCAATTTCATATTTTCCTGCTTTCAAATAATTATTGAATAAAACTTCAACTTCTCGCCCCAGAGCGTCAAAGATTTTAAGAGTTGTTAAATGGTGCTCATGTTCAAAATCCAACTTCGAAATCGTAAAGTTTATTTTTGTCTTTGAATTAAAAGGATTTGGATAAACTAAAATTCTCTGAGAAATTTCTTTATCATTCTTTAGTGAGGCGTCAGTTTCCACATCAGTTATTATAAGATTTGGTGAAAGTTTTCTATTTAAAAGTAAAAGAACTGCATCTGAAGTTAAGTATTTTCCTCGTTCACTTTCAGAATTGTCAAGTTTTAGAATTCTTTGATTTCCTTTTGTTAGATAAAAATCACCAAGTTTATACCAACCTGAATTAGCTGCACTCATTTGATTAACTAGAAGGATCGTTGAATCATTTTGAAGGTAGATAGTGTATTTAGCTTTAGTTGTATTAACAGTATTTGTGACAATGTAAACATATAAATGATAAAATGCATCATATGGGACATCAACATAATATTCAATCGATGCATAGGAGGTATCGTTTGACATTGAAAATCCACTTGAGTGCCCACCCACCGGGAATGATATCCACTTGCCGACTTTAACTGTTGATGATGAAGTATCATCGCTCGAAATTCCTTTTGGTCGCCAGATATTGCCATTTCTGTATGGTAACTGAGCTTTTTGTGAATAGTAAGTTGATTTTAAGGTATCTCCAAGAAAGTTATTATTTGCACGTAATCCTTCATAGAAAAACCAGGATTCTCCCCTGACATTTTTCTGTCGGTTTACCTGAATCACATTGAACAAATAATCTGGAGTTATTAACCAATTACCAATTTTCATTAACGCCGCTGGGAAAAAAATGTGAAGTTTTGAAAGTGGAACATAACTTAAAGCAAGATTTAACTCATACAAATAAGAAGAATAATCGTATCGATATAATTGAGGCATAAATGTATCGCAGTAACCTGAGTCAATCCAGGTTTTGGAGTCTTGTAAATAATTTTCATATCCCCACGGATAAACACTTGGTGTTGAAGATACAATTAAATAATCTCCACGAACTTTAACTGAATCATAAAGCCTTTTGAAAAATTGATTTAGTTTATGTGCTCTCCATCTTTTCCATTGAGCATTCTCAAAATCGTAAGGTGGTAAGGTTCCATTGTTTTCTGATTTATAAATTGATACTGTAACAGAATCATAACCACCTTCAATTGCCATAGCTGGAAGTCTATCGTCTGCTTGAACTCCGTCAACATCATACTTATCAATCACTTCAGTAAAAAGGGAAATAATGAAATCTTGAACTTCAGGATTTATTCCCGACATCCAGATGAACTGAGGGAACTGGCTTCCTCTCGTTGCAAATTTCCCAGTTCGATCAAGGGATGCCCAATGAGGATATTTTTTTAATTATATGACCGCTGTCATTTGCATTCTGTGCATACCACGGGGAAAGTCCATATTCGAACCAGGCAATAACTTCAATTCCATTGCGGTGTGCTTCTATGATTACTTTCCCGAGTGGATCTCTGCCAGAAAAAGTTGGCCAGATTGGAATTCCAAATCTGTCATTCATTACTTTGCTGGGATACAAAGTATAACCTTTGTTCCATGTGCAAACATATATTGTATTTATTCCAATTGAAGCAAGATAATCCATCGCTTCTGCGATCGTTCTATCATTAAAAAGTACATAACTATCTACATTTGTAATCCAGGTTCCTCTCATCTCTTCAATCTGGGAATAGCAAATCGAATTAATTAGAAGAATAAATAAAAAAACTAATATCTTATTTTTTATTGAAATCATCTCAATTTATCTCAAATTTAATTTTTGAATTCCGGAAAAATTGCTTTATCCTTATAAAGTTTTTTAAAAAGCTCAGGACATTTTTTTAATCCTTCATAAAAGAAAAAGACTTCACCGTTAATTTTCATTTTTCTGTTCAGCTCAATTTTTTTATTAATTAATTCAGGTGATGCGTAATAATTTCCTACTTTTAATAAAATGCCAGGATAAAATTTGATCAAGTCGTTTTCATTAATTTGATTTTTAATAATATCTAAAAGTAGCTTTTCGTAGTCTTTAATTTTGTACCTGTATAATTGTGGACAAATTAAATCGACATTTTGAGATTTAACCCAGTCAACCCAATCCTGCAAATATTCTTCTTTACTCCACGGGAAAATACTGGGAGCCATTGATACAATTAGATTCTGATTGACTGACTTTACTTCATTATAAATTCTCTTCATAAAAAGATTTAATTTTTTTACGCGCCAATTAACCCAGGCTGTATCTCTAAAATCCTTTGGTGGATTTTTTCCGTCGTGTTCTGATTTGTACAAATTTATTGTGTATTCATCGTAACCACTTTCGACCGGCATTGCTGGTAAACGATCATCTCCTTGAATTCCATCGACATCATAATTTGTAATGACTTCATTGATTAAGGATAAAATAAAATCTTGAACCTCTGGATGAAAACCATTCATCCACTCAAAACCATTTTTTGAAACAAGATTTCCATTTACATCAAGTGCTTTCCAGTGGGGTTTTAATTTTAAAATCTTTCCGCCGTTTTGTTTATATGAACTTGCAAATCCAAATTCAAACCAGGCAATTACTTTCATATTTCTTTTGTGGGCTTCATCAATAAGAACTGGAAGTGGATCAAAATCTTTAAGTAAAGTATCTATCTCTATTCCGGTAAACTCTTTCATAATTTTCGATTTATATTGAGTCATTCCTTTATTCCACACGACAACAAAAATTGTATTAAAACCGAGTTCATCCAGAAAATTTACAGCTTCTACAATTTTTTCTTTCGAAGTTAAAACATCACTATCAACATTTGTAAGCCAGACACCACGAACTGCTCGAACTTGAGCAAAAGAGAAAACATTTGAAAGTAAGAGAAAAAGATAAATTAAGTATATATATTTAATTGACTCTCCAGAATTGGAATTCATTTTATTATCTAAAAATTTATTCCTTGAAAAATTATAGAATTAAAATCGGGCTTTTAAGCCAGCTCTTATCTCATACATTTGAAAGACACTAACATTTTCCAGATCAAGATCTAAAGTAGCCCAAAGTTCACCAATGACTGCTTTATAATTGGCATTAAGTTCAAACCAGATTG
>JBNAWO010000153.1:0-4649 GCA_049699815.1 Ignavibacteria bacterium
CTAACATTTAGATGTCTATATTTTATTTGAACTTGAAAAATTTCACCCGGCATATATGTGTTGTTAAGATTAATTGTTAAAGTATTCGATGAATGCGTGAAACTAACACCAGCGAGTCCTACACCATCAATTACCAATGAAGAATTAGAGGCATCAAGTTTAATTTTATTTATTGCTGAATCAGCTTTTATAGTAATTACCTCAGTTGCAGAAAAGCTTTTAGGATAGGGGCTTATAAAACAATTGTAAATATCCAAATCAAGTTTATAATCCAGCACATCAAAGGAGTGAGTGGGTGGTGGAGAGGTGATTTCTAATTTTTCCACTGTCCCTTTTCTAATCTTATTCTCAAAACAATAAATTGAACCTTTTGAATAAGGAAACTCTTGCGAATAAATAGTGAATGCAAAGAGGAATATATAAATGAGAAGAATTTTGATTTTCATTTAAAATACCAAATTTGTTTAAGCTTTTATTTGATTAATATCATTTTTTTAATATCTCTAAAACCTGTTTCGTTGGTCAACTCATAAAAATAGACTCCCGATGGTAAACTACTACCATTAAATACAACAGAATGATTACCAGCATTAAGTTTTCCATCAATTAAAATATCTACCAGTTCACCTTTTAGATTAAAAATTTTTAATTTAATTCTTGAGTCTACAGGGATGTAAAAATTAATTTTTGTAATCGGATTAAATGGATTTGGGAAGTTTTGCCGCAGTACAAAGTTTTTTGGCAGATTTTCTTTTTTAACTTTAATGAAATCTATTGGTCGATCTAATAAAATCTCTTCACCGTTAGTTAAAATTACATGATACTCGATCCCGTTTGATTGATATTTAATTCTTAAAGCGTTTTCATTTGAACCTGAAGATAAAATCAATCTTACCGGATAATTGCTTGATTTTATTTTTATAATTTTTTCATCGCTTGAAAGTTTGGATACAAAGTAATTATCGATAAAACGAACATCAAATCCACCTGAAGGTGATTCAGGTGGTAATTCAAAGAAATCTCCTGTAAAATCTTTTTCGATCAAATATAATTTTTGAGCATTTTCATTCGAAATAAAAGTAAGTATAAATTTTGCATCATCCACAGAAGGCAGTGATAAAACTTGATTCTTAGATAATGTTGAAAAAGACATAAATCCATTTTGTAAACACTTCACCCAATAGCCTTTTCCTTTTTCCAGATATTGAGCTTGATTATAAGAACCAGAGTAAGAATAAAAATAACTTGAAATTATATTTGGAGGTGAAGTTATAATCGAAGTAACAGGTATTGTTGAATTTAAAGATCCAATTAAATTCCATCCCGCCTTGACCGGTATTTGAATTGAATTGATTATTTGACCGGTTAAGGTGTGAGTTAATGAATTTTCAAATTTTAACCAATATCCTTTACCAACTTCCAGAGTATCCTTGGTTATGTAACTACCATCATAAGTATATGCTAGAGAAGTTGCTTGCGGGAATAAAGTACTTTTCCTTCCATCAACCGGGATTAATGGAATTGAAATTAAATTCCAGCCAGCATCGGTAAAAATATTTGTCGAATTTGATAATGCAACTTGAATATATTCTGCAGCAGTAGCAGCAGTAACTTTTGCAATTTTGTGAGCAAAATTCATATTTAAATATTGAAACTTATCATTAACTGTATGATATCTTGGATTGAATTCTAAATCATACTCAATAACTAAAATTGCACCATAATTTTTCTGTTGAAAACTATAATGATCACTGTAAGGTTGCGAGGCAACTGTTCTAGTAATTAATTCAATACTATATTGATAAATATTATTTATCCATTCGTTAGCAATCTGTGCTGTGTTTGCAACACTATTTGAATGAACATCTACCATTCCATCATTATTTGCATCATAAGCTGTCATATCTAAATTAATCACACCAATTATTGAATCATTACGATTCCTTGCTTGAGTTGCATAGTAATTACTTCCAACCAGTCCTTGTTCTTCTTCATCAAAGCAGATAAATTTAATTGTATAATTAAAATTGTATTGAGAAAAAACTCTTGCTAATTCGAGAACTGTAGCTGTTCCACTTGCATTATCATCAGCACCTGGAGCTGTTGTGCCAGAAGGCATATCATCATAATGAGCACAGATAACAAAATACTTCTGACTATCAAACATCCCCTGCTTGGTAGCAATTACATTCTTACCTGTTGAACTAAAAGTTTCATACTGAACCTGAAAACCCCAGGATTGAAATTTTTCGTAAATAAATTGAGCTGCTTTATCGTTTCCAGGTTGATTTTTATGTCTAGAAATAATTGTATAAGATTGTCCTCCAATTACGCAGGATGTATCTCCAGAAAGTTGTCTTATGTATAATGCTAAACTATCTTTGTTTACTTTATTTATTAATTGAACAATCTGTGGAGGCTGGGCATAAATTGATATAGAATAAACTAAAATAAAAATTAGAGCCCTAATAATTTTTGTAGTCATAAAAACCTCAAAGATTTATTTATTTTAAATAAATCATTTTTTTAGTGGAAACAAATTCATTAGTGCTTAATTTGTAAAATATTACACCCGAGCTAACTCCATTCAATTTGCTAAGATCAATTCTCACATTATAAATTCCTGCATCTTTAATTTCATTCACCAAAGTCGCTAGTTCCTCACCCATTAGATTAAATAGCTTAAGAGTAACTTTTGTTTGCTTCGGAATTTGAAATCTAATATTTGTAATTGGATTAAAAGGATTTGGATAATTTTGATAAAGCATATAACTAAATTGCTCTTTCTCCACTTTTACCTTAAGTAAATCACTTTGCAAATAATTAATTTGTAAAGAACCACCTGGAAATAAATTTCCAATTATCTGATCAGTTAGGGGGTCAAAAAGCGTAAGTTTTAATTCAGATTTTGGTGATAAAGAAATTTTCAGTGGAAAGCTTACTCCCTGTAACCGAATTAAATTTTCTTCATTTTCCGAAAAGATCTTTGAGTCAATAAATCTTATATCAAAAATATTCGACGGTGGAAGCGGAGGTAATTCGCCATCAAAGTTTAATTTTTTAAAATATAATTCAGTCTGATTTTGTGAATTATCAATAAATGTTAATTTATCTGGTAAATCATTTCTATAATTATCATTGAATGATGTGTTTTTCGCCGCTGTGTTCAAGATAAGATAACCATTCTGAGCTACTTTAACCCAATAACCTTTTCCTCTCTCGAGATTCGGTGAATTAAAATAACCTCCATTGTAACCATAAAATGGGGTCAAAATATTTCCCGATGGATCACTTGATACAGCATAAACTGGAATATTGGTATTTAAAGAACCAATCAAATTCCAACCTGCTTTGACTGGAATTGAAATTCCATTTAATGGATTACCACTGATTGTATAGTTATTTGAAGAATTAAATTTTAACCAAAAGCCATAACCAGGAACTAATGTATCTTTAATTATATATCTTCCATCATAAAAATAAGCACTTGAAGTTGCGTTGGTAAACACTCCATTTACTAACAAACCTTGATTTTGAACCGGGATTGATAATAAATTCCATCCTGAATTCACACTTACACTCGCAAAATTTCCAACTCTAAATTCTAATAGTTCATGCGGAGCTCTTTTTGGATATCTCTTTAATATTTGTCCATCAGCAGTCTTAGCCTGAATGTAGTATCTGTAAACTGCTGATTGACCATTTCCTGGAATAAATGCATAGAAAGTATCTCCGGGAGCCTCCATCATCATAAGCGAATCTGTAATTACACCTCTACCCCAATATAATTTAACTGATGCTGGATCTATTCCAAGTCTTGATGTAATCTTAACAGCAATTCTATATGGACCATTAACATTTGTGGAGTCCTTTGGTGGAGTATGTGCAAAATTTATATTATAATAATTTACTGCATTTAGTGCATTCAAAATTCCCCAGCCATATTCACGGTTTGGCGATGTAGCGTTATTTGCTGTATTTCTCATTGCATCTCTAACTTGCATTGGTGTTAAAGATGGATTTTCACTTAAAATTAATGCAGCAACTCCTGCAGCAAGTGGGCAAGAGAAAGAAGTTCCACTCGCATTAGTATAACCATTGTCAGAGTAAGGACTTGCAACTCTCACTCCACTACCCATTGCCATAACATCTGGTTTAATTCTTCCATCTACAGTGTTTCCAACTGAACTAAATGAAGCTCTTGATCCTGATGATGTGACTGCACCTACAGCAATTACGCTATCACCATCAGCTGGAGCAACAAGAGTATTCCGTGTAGAATTATACCCTTCGTTTCCTGCAGAATTAACAACTACAATTCCTCTTTTTACCGCAAGGTCTGCTGCTATTGTTATTGGAACTGTATTACCATCCATATGTGTCCAATTGTAACTTGGATAAGGCGGATCAAATTCAAGATAACCAAGAGAAGTACTCGTGATATCCACACCGATACTGTCTGCCCATTCTAAAGCAGCAATCCAGTTATCCATTTCAATTGGAGTTTCACTTTCCGTGTTTTCAGTTTTAGCAAGGATGTATGTTGCTCCAAAAGCAGGACCAATTAATTGTCCATCTTTGAATCCACCAATAGTCGAAAGAGTTTGAGTTCCATGACTCCCTTCACCCATTCCACCCTGACCATCACC
>JBNAWO010000154.1:0-4550 GCA_049699815.1 Ignavibacteria bacterium
GATTTGTATACGCTACATTTGCGCTTATATAATTATTGTGATCTTTCGAATAGAAAACTAATCTATCACTTCCAGGTCTATCAAATGGAAAACCATAGAAATCGTATGGTGGTGGAGGTGTTGTATAGTTCGAATATTTCCAACCATATTTACTTGCAGCAAGACTATCTGCATAAAGCAAATAATCATCTTTGAAATTCGGATCATAAGTCTTTGAACGAAAATCATAATACGATACTGAAGCTTCAAAGAATGAATTTTGAGTTAACAAATAAGTACCCTTTAAGTTAAGCAACAAGCTGGATTGATCGGTAAATGGAATTCTTGCAACATTAAAAATACTTCTAATATCGTTGAGTTGCGGAGTGTTTCTGGACCAGGTAAATGCTGATGCCAGTCTAAGAATTAGTGGATTATTATCAAATAGTAGTGTTCCATTCGTTGTATAACGATTTGAAAAATTACCGGGGATATTCGCAGGCCCCCATTTCAAAATTTGATATTCATCTTTTGAACCGCCAAAAAATCCAGTATCATAAACTTTGGTAGTGTCCCAGAGCGCACCGTCTGAATATCTTTCGGGATTACCTGAGAAAAATTTTGGTTGATCCCGCATAAATGCATTTTCAACTGAAACAAAGAATTTTAACTTATCACCAAGTGTTGGAACTGGTCCGCTTGCTGTCAAGACTAGATCAGAATAACCATAAGAATAAGTACCTAAAAATTTCTTTCCTGGATAATTACCAAAATTATCCGTCTCAGCTCTCATTGAATATCTATATTGACTCGAACCAGTTTTAAACTCAGAAGAAACTATTCCTGCATTTGCATTACCAAACTCTGCAGTGTACCCCCCAGCTTGAACCGTTAACTCTTGAATTGCATCAGGAATTACCGAGACAAGTGACCCACCTCTTCTATTCAAAACATTCTTCACATCCGTACCTTCTACCAAATAACCAGTTTCATCTGGTCGGCTACCTCTAACGAAAATCATTCCATTTTGTAAAACCACTCCTGGTTGTAATGCAACGATTGAATTTAAATCTCTCGTAGGAATCTTTTCTATAGACTCAAAATCAACAATTCTAATTGCGTTTGTCGATGTTTTTTCAATCAGTGGTCTTTGAGAAACGATAACGATTTCCTGCGTTGCAATTTCTTTTGAAGATAGTTCAAAATTTAAACGAGTAGTTAACCCTGCATTTACAACTATGTTTTGAACAGTTAAATCTTGATAACCGATGAAAGATGCACGAACACTGTAAGTCCCAGGATAAACATTATTAATTATATATTCACCATTAACATTGGTTGCAGCACCGAGACTTGTTCCCAATACAATGACATTTGCACCAATCAATGGCTCGCCAGTTTGCTTATCCGTGACTTTACCTGAAATTCTACCTGCCTGTGCTGAAATTAACGAATAACTTAAAAGAATAAATAATAAAACTTTGTAGAAATTTTTTAACATATGTACCTCCATTAATTAAATAAATAATAATTAATCATCTAAGAAAACTTTGTATTTCAAACTTGCAGCCTGATCGTAAATAACCAGCGTATATCTGTTTCTTGAACCCAGATCATAAGCGAAACTCAACTCTTGATTTCCATTGTAAATTACTTTGACATTTTTTGTACCTGATGGAAATGCAAGGTAAGATGTCGATTTACCAACAGCTAATGGTGAACTAAAAGACACTGTATCTGAATTCAAAATAACAGCATCAATCGTTGCATCAGGTGAACCATTGAATACAACTATTTGACCTTTATTATCAGGGAATAATGGATTACCTTCAGGAGAGTTTTTAGTTTGCCATACATAACGTTGTGTAACCAGATGTGATTCACTTGAAGTTGTATACCCAACCAAAAATAATCTGAATTTATATTCAGTTGGAGCAGCAAATTGATAAGTCTTAGAAGAGCCACCAGAAAAATTTGCAACCAATGATTTACTCCCTGAAGTAACGGTTGCAAAATCGCCTGCTGGAGTTTCATCTCCGAAATTAGCAGAGCCGAAGCTTTGTCCATTCAGTACAAAACTTGTATTACCGGAACCTATCACCAGATTTACAATCTTCATCTGACTCGAGTAATTTATACTCGATGGAATGACAGGTCCGCTTGTATCGACGCATCCGGAGAGAATTACTATTACTGGTAAAAACAGTAATAATAATTTTTGCCTGTATAAGTTTTTCATCATTCCTCCATTGTATGTTTGAATAAATTGTTATTAAAGAACTTTTAATAAATAGAAATTATCTTTTCTTAATTAAAAAATTTTTTACTAAATGTCAAGTAATATTTAAAATTTTAAGTTTGAATGAAATTTCTCTTCAGTTAAAGAAAAAGTATAAATTAAATTAAAAGGGGAAATTTAAGATTGAAGAAATGATTTTAAAAAATTAATTATTAATAAATATGATCAAAAAATTTGTTAACTACTTCTTCTATTGTTAATGCATTTGGGAAAAAAGAATGCAATTTTCTGAGGACACCTTCTATAACTGAATCAGGACAGGAAGCCCCACTCGAAAGTAATATTGTAACTTTTTCTCGATCAGGAATATAATTTTTAGTTAGTATTTCCTTCTTCAAATTAATATCATAATGTAAAATTTTATCTCTGCTTAAAATTTTTTCTTCTGATGAAACGAAAAAAGTTTTCACTTTTCCTTGACAGATTTCAACAATATGTGTTGTGTTTGAACTATTATATCCGCCAACAATCACGGCAAAATCAGCTGGATATTTCAACATCTCCAATGTTGCTTTTTGATTATCATAAGTTGCATAACAAAGTGTATCGCTTGTATCTGCAAAATGATATTTAAGATTTTCTTCACCGTATTTTTTAATCATTACAGATTTGAAATAATTCGCAATCTCCTGAGTTTCGGATGCTAACATTGTAGTTTGATTAACAACCCCTATTTTTTCAAGATGAATATTGGGATCGAAACCTTCAGAATGTTTGTCTTTGAAATATTCATAAAATTTCTCTGAAGGAATTTCTCCAAGAATGATTTTACCGAGTAATTCAGCTTCTTCAAGATTCAATACGATTACAGAATGAGATTTTTTTACACTATGAGAGAAAGTAGCTCTTGTTTCTTCATGTTTGTACTTACCATGTATAATAATAGTATAACCTTTTTCACCAAGTGCTGCAGAACGATTCCAGACTTTCTCAACGAAAGGACAGGTTGTATCGTATTTTTCAATTTGTAAACCAATAGATTTTAATTTCTCTTCAATCTCGATTGTTGTCCCAAAAGCTGGAATTAAAACAATATCGTCTTTTGTAATTTCTTCCCAGGGAATAATTTGTTCACCCGATGGTTTCATTATAAAATTAATTCCACGAAAAAGAAGATCTTCATTTACAACAGGATTATGAATTATTTCACTTAAGAGAAAAACTCTTTTATCAGGATTTTCTTCAAGAGTTTGATATGAAATTTCAATTGCGTTTTGAACGCCATAACAAAATCCAAAATGACGAGCAATCAAAAATCTTACTGGACCGAAATCTAATTCATTTGGTGAAAGATCTTGTTTTCTCGGATCAAGTAAATTTCTTTGTTCTTTTAGTTTTGTGATAATTGAACTTTTGTAAAAAACAGGAATATTAAATTTTCTCATTTTCTAACCTCAACTTCAAATGCAAATTAAAGAATAATATCTTCAGTAAAAATCTATAAATTTTTCTCAATGACTCGCACATAATTCATAACAAGAATTAAAAACTTCCTCTAATTTCTATCAACTTTTCTCTCTACTAAAATTCTTCTTTTTTGTAAACAATTTTACCATTAACGACAGTCATCAACACATTAGTATTTAGAATTTCATCTGGCGGAATATTGTAAAGATCCTTATCTAAGATTGTGAAATCAGCCCACTTGCCAATTTCAATTGTACCTTTTTTGTTTTCTTCAAATACAGCATAAGCTGCCCATTTTGTGAAACACTTAATTGCTTCATCAATTGTTAATTTCTGATCAGGATACCAACCATTCTCAAAATTTTTTGGATCTTTAATCCCCTCTTTTGAAATCACCCATTTCTTTTCCTTTACAAGCTTCAAAACATCGTCTGCATTTTTCGGATGTCCATTCTTATCTTGCCTTGTAACTGCAGCGTAAATTCCTTCTAAAACACTTGGATTTTCAACGGGAAAATCAGAACCGCCTGCAATCATTTTAGTTTCATTTAAAACAGATTTATAAGCATAAGACCATTTAACTCTCTCTGGACCTAATCGTGCTTCAGCCCAGGGCATATCTGAAGTTGCATGAACTGGTTGCATACTTGGAATTATTTTTAATCGAGCTAACCTTTTTACATCATTTGGATTAATAACCTGAACATGCTCAATTCTAAAACGTGGATCTACAGGTTTTAATTCTTCAAAGGCTCTCTCATATGCGTTTATAACAATGAAATTTCCTGAATCGCCAATTGCGTGTGTTGCAACCTGTAATCCCTTTTGAATTGCATCTTTAGCTACATTATAAATTTGTTCTTCG
>JBNAWO010000155.1:0-1571 GCA_049699815.1 Ignavibacteria bacterium
CCGCCCTGACGGACTCCAACGACCAATTCTTGTTTTCCATCATTATCAACATCTTCTACTACTAAAGAATATGGTCTAAAATCGGTATTATCTGGAAGATTGAAATTCCATTCAAGATGTGGTATAGGTCCCTGACCTGCTGAATAAATTCCATATTTATTTTCTCCATTAACGCCATTCCATTCGAATACCCATAATCTTGGTGGATTAGGATTTACACCGACCTGAGATGGAAGTGTGGTTATAATTTCTTGCTTGCCATTTCCATCTAGATCACTTATCGCAATTCCTGCAAAAGTGTTTGTTGGAACCGGATACTTCCAGCTCCAGACTGTGTCGAATGTATTATCTCCATTGGCTTCAAACATTATTATATAGTTTTCATCCATATCTGTCCAGGCAATTAAGAATTCTTTCTTTCCGTCGTTGTCTGTATCGTAACCAGCTTTTACAATAGCGACTTCCGATGCTGATTGCGGAGCCATAAATGGAAGTTGACTTAACTTCCAGGTTAATTGATATTGATCCTGCGAATAAAGAAGAAATGTTGAAACAAAAAGAAAAAAGAAAATTTTTTTCATTTGTCCCTCACTAATTGTTTTTAATTTTTTACTAATTAATGAATAAAGTACTAAATTCCAATTAGTTTTATATGTCTCGAAACTATTGAATTAATTTTTTAACTTATAACTGATGAAAATCTATTAATTATGTTAAGTGAAATTAAAAAATACTCAATCAGGGATAAATATCATCTCATTAATTCATTAATTTTATCATTTCTTATTTTTATCCTGACTTCCTCTGAAATTATCAATTTAAAACCGTTATCTTCACTTGAAAATAAAATTATCGATTTGAATTTTAATAGAAGGGGGGTAATCAACGAACTCGATTCTCTTGATGTAATAATAATTGGTATTTCGAATGAAACAATAAATGAGTTACCACCACCATACAATTCCTGGCCTTTAGCACGCAATTTATTTGCCCGAGCCATCGAAAATTTAAATAGAGCTGGAGCAAAAGTAATTGGTATTGATTTACTCTTCAGTGAGTTTGATAGATATTCAAAAGAAAACGATAGTTTATTTATCCAGACAATAAAAAAAAACAGAAATGTAATTCTTGCTGGCAAGTTGGAGCAACTGGATTGGCGATTTCAAATAAAAGAAATGCAAAAACAAAATTTTGGAAATGTTTATTTCGATGTTGATTCATCTATTGGAATTGTTAATGTTTTGCCAGATGATGACGGTGTTTTAAGAAGATACTTCCCTTACTACTACGATATAAAAACTAAAAGAAAAATTCCAAGTTTTTCTCTTGCTGTTGCCAATCGATATTTTAACCTCGATAAATTTTATACTCCAGTTAAGTCAGATGGATATTTTGATTACAATATTTTCAAAATTCCTGAGTTCGTATCGAACTCATTTTTAATAAATTACTATGGACCATCAGGAACTTTCCAATTGATTAACTTTATTGATGTAATTGATGATTCAAGTTTCAAAACCCGTACGGAACTTGAGATTGGAGAAGATATAAATACCTTTGACGATCCTTTA
>JBNAWO010000155.1:1581-4541 GCA_049699815.1 Ignavibacteria bacterium
ATTCTGATATTTTTAAAGATAAGGTTGTTTTAATTGGCTCAATCGAACCAGAAGATAAAGATTTGTTCCCTGTTAGTGTAGCTCCTCAAGATGGTGAAAGTATTTCTGGAAATTTGATGTATGGAGTTGAAATTCACGCAAATGTTATTCAGATGATACTTGACCAAAATTTTTTGAGTAAAGGTTCTTTATCTGTGCGACTTATCATCATTTTTGTCTTAGTTTTTATTAGTTTGAATTTGTTCGAGAAAATTAGAACCTTAAAATTTAAATCAAGTTTGCTGAGTGAATTTATAAACTTTATGATTCTGGTTTTTCTTCTTTTCACTATCTATGAATTTTATTACTATCTCTTTATCAAAATGAACTTAATCCGAATGTTCATTCCACCTGCATTTGCCGTAGTAATTACATATACTTTTAGTTCAATCTCGAACTACTTAAGAGAGAGAAGGCAGAAGTTGATAATCAAAGGAATGTTCAGTCAGTATTTAAATCCACAACTTGTAGAAGAACTCGTAGATCATCCAGAGAAATTAAAACTAGGCGGAATTAGAAAAGAAATGACAGTGCTTTTTTCAGATCTTGCTAACTTCACAACGATTTCTGAAAAAATTGATCCCGAAACTTTGGTTGAAATTCTTAATCATTATTTTGATGAAATGACTGAAATAATTTTTGAGACGAAAGGCACACTTGACAAGTTTGAAGGTGATGCAATTATGGCTTTCTGGAATGCCCCAATTGATGACCCTCATCATCGATTTAATTCAACTTTATGTGCATTAAAGATGAAGAAAAAATTTTTAGAGCTCTTAAAGGAATGGCGAGCAATACTTGGACAGGATGTGAGTCTGCGAATTGGAATTAATTCTGGTGAAATGATTGTCGGGAATATGGGTGGTAGAAAAAAATTTGATTACACCGTTATGGGAGACAATGTAAATTTAGCTTCAAGATTGGAGTCAATAAATAAAATTTATGGAACAGATATAATAATTAGTGAAAAAGTTTTTAATGAAATAAAAGAAAAAGTTATTGCGCGAGAATTAGATTTGATTTTAGTAAAAGGCAAAACAATCCCCGTAAGAATTTATGAGTTGATTGATTTAAGAGAAGGGTTTTTATTCTCTTCGGATGAGCAAAAAGAGATTTTAAAACTTGTTGAATATTTTGAAACAGGGCTAAATCTATATCGAGAAAAAATGTTTAATCGTGCAATTGAAGAATTTGAAAAAGTCTTTCTTGTTAATCCGGATGATATTCCAGCAAAAATTTTCATTGATCGTTGCTTCGAGTTTTTAAATTCGCCCCCACCTGATGATTGGAATGGAGTGTTTGAATCAAAAATTAAATAACAAAAATGTATTTAGTTCTTAAAATTAAGATTTTCACTTTCTTAAGCTAATTAATTACTCTTTTGTTTTTCTTAATTATCATACTTAATCATTCAGACAAAATTAAATTAGATTATTTAAAAAATTTGTTTTTAAGATTAGAATAAAACTTTTTTATTTTGAAAGTGTCGATACTTTCAAAATCCCACCGAGAAGAAGAAGCACACCAATCCATTGAACGAAATCAAGCATATTTCCGTGAACAAAATACTCAAGTAAGACAGCTGTCAAAGGGAATGAAAGTTCGCAAATTGCACTAACCGAAGCTGAAACTGATTTTAATCCGTAATAATAAAGAAAAATTGCAGGACCACCAGTTGTAAATGCAATTATTAAAAATACAATCCATTGTATATTACTAACTTTTGAAATACTCTGATAATCACCAGTAGAGAAAACAATCAATATCATCACTATTGAAGAAATTAAAAATCTAAGATAAGTTCCCATTTCGAAACCAACATTTTTTAATGCCCTTTTACTGAACACTGTTGAAGAACCAAAACTAATTGCAGCAATTAATGAAAACATAACAGCAATAGGTGTTTTATCTCCAGAATTTAAATTAGGCAGATGAGCTCCAAATGTCATCAAATAAGCTCCGATCAAAGAAATACCAGCCCAAAGATAAAATTCGGTCTGAAGTTTTTCTTTCAAAAGTATTGCTGCAAGTGAAATTGCAAAAACAGGTTGGAGTTTTTGGATTAAAACCACAACGGAAAGGTTAGCATAATTAACATAAAAGAGAGCTTTTGTAATTGCCATTGTTCCTAAAGCTCCTCCAAACAAAGCAACAGCAAAAAACGAGAGCCAATCACGAAATTTTAATTTTTTTAATGAATAAAATTTCTTAATAAAAAATGGAGTTAAAATAAGTGCAACAATCGAACTTTCAATTAAAACAACAAGCGGGACTGGTAAAGTATAAAGTGAAGGACGCAGAACAATTCCATCGAGTCCCCAGAGTGCTGCTGCAATAATAATTGCAAGTGGTGCTAGTCGGTACATTTTTATTTGTTTTTAATTACAAGTTAAAAGTTTATGATATGATTTGAAATTAACAGAATTGGTTGCTTTTTATTTTAATAAACAAGTTAGAATTCAATATTCAATCCATCAATTTGAATAGGTATTAGCGGTTTATGATTGATTTTTTTAAAGATTGTATAAGTGTTAATTTTTAATAAAGCATTAATCAGTTAAGTAAAGGTTAAGATTCTTAAAAATATTATTTATAAAAATTTAGTTAGTAATGTTGCCTTTTGCTTTCTTAGCTTTTCTGGAAATCTTAAATGCTTCATAAAATTTTTCTTATTTTGCAAATGATTGATTTAAAAAAGTTTTCAAAAAGCATTATTTATTTCATTTAAAGGGTTGATAGCAATGGAAAACAAAAACCCATCAAAAGTATTCCAGACTTTTTCGGCTTCAGATGTGAAACACGGCCTATCTCTTTTCACGAATGAAGAGATTAAAGCTGTGGAAGGCTTGATTATAGAACAGGATAAAAAATTTCATATCAAATGCCAGATCAAAGATAGATACAAAGTCGCAAAACCTGAA
>JBNAWO010000156.1:0-4509 GCA_049699815.1 Ignavibacteria bacterium
CTGGTGGCTCACGATGTAAGCGAATTAAAATCCATTCAAGAAGAATATGAAAATGCTGAAAAGCTTTTGAGAAGTTTGCTCGAAAATTCGGCTTCTGCAATTTTAATTTATTCTTCTACTAAAGGGATCACTGAATGCAACAAGAAAGCTGAAGTCTTATTAGGAGTTGATAAAGAAAATTTAATTGGTAGAAAAATCTATGATTTAGGTCTTTTCGAAAATGCTGAAACAAATATTGGCGATCTAAGATTAATTTTCGAAAATCCAATATCTACTTACCCTGAGACTTTTGAGGTAAATTTCATTAAGGAAAATCAAAAAAAATTTTTAGAAGTAAACATTACAAAAATTCACATAAAAGAAGAGCCACTTGCAATAATTTCTATAGTTGATAAATCTTTTGAAAAAATTATAGATGAAAAAATTCAAGAGACCGAAAGAAGATTTCAAACTTTGTTCGAAGAGTCTAACGATGCTTTAAGATTATTCGATACTTCAGGCAAAATTCTGATGATGAATAAAGTAGCCCGTGAATATTTCAAAAATTTTGTAGACCAAAAAAATTACATTCAGATCAAATATAAAAGCTTTGACTACAAAAAAATTTTTGATGAGTTTGTAAAATCTACGAAAACAACAGAGAGTTTTGAGTATATACTTAAAGTCGGTTCATCTCATAGATTTATAAAAGAGAATCTTATAAAAATTGATTTTGACAGCGGAGAAAAATTGATTTACTCAATTGCACGGGATATTACACGAGAAAAAATAGCAGAAAAAGAGCTTCGTGAAAGAGAACAAAACCTTCAAGATCTTAACGATACAAAAAATAGATTGATTTACATCCTATCTCACGATTTGAGAGCACCTACCTCAAGTATAATTGGTATTGTGAATGCAATTTTAGAAGAACCTAATCTTAAAAAAGAAGAAATTCAGAATTATCTTAATCTGATTAGAAGCGCGTCGACTTATCAACTTGATCTAATTAATAATCTTTTAGATTGGTCGCTCCTTGAAGCAGGAAAGTTTAATTATTCCCTTGAGCCCAAAAATCTTGAATATGCGATCTACAATTCTCTTAATTCTGTAAAAGGATTACTTGATCAAAAGAAAATAAAACTTGATATAAAAGTTCATCCCGCAATTGTATTGATCGACCTAAACTTGTTTAGCAGAATTATTATTAATCTTGTCTCAAATGCAATTAAATTTAGTTATCCCGAAAGCAAAATTTGGATTAGATCAAATTTCATTAACAATTCAAGGATTGAAATATCAATTAAGGACACTGGAATAGGAATCGATAAAGAAGTTTTCGAAAAACTTTTTACTTTCAAAGAAAAAATAAGTCGACACGGAACTGCTGGTGAACGAGGAACGGGCTTGGGTCTTTCGCTTTGTAAAGATATGGTAAAAATTTTAGGCGGAAATCTGAAGATCGAAAGTCCGATAAAATTCGCAAATAAAAAACCGATTGGAACGAATGTGAGTTTTTATGTGAGGTTAGTTGAACCAAAAATTTTGATCTCTGAAAAGATTAAAAAGTTAACGAATAAAAATCTTTTCAAGAAAGAATTTAATGGTTATCAAGTTGTTTGGAGAAAAATTGATCGAATTGAAAAACAGCTGGACGATGAATATTTCTATTTAATCACGATTGATGAAAAGGAACTCAAAGATACTTTAGTTGAAAGGCTGTTGAAGAATTATAAATCGACAAAAAATCTAATAGTTGTTGGGAATAATATTCAGAAAGAATTTATAGGAATCAAAAAAACTCAGCCTGATGAATTGGTTTCGTTTTTGCAAAAAGAACTTCACAAAATTCAATTCGACCTAGATCAACAAAAAAGTCTTATCCGTCAAATGAAAAAATTCTGGGTATAGTTTTTTTACTTTAAATTCGCTGACTATTTTTGTGCCAGTTAATTAATTCAAAACAAATTCAAATAAAACTTCAAAGTAAAATGATTGAGAAAAGAAAAAGACAAAATTTCATACCAAAGCTAAAGAAAAGAGTTTTGCCTCAGACAGAAAAGAAACAACGAAAAGTTTCTATTGTTATTCCAGCTTATAATGAAGAGGATAGTTTAAGACCACTTGCTGTCGAGCTAAGAAAAGTTTTCAATGAAATGAAAGATTACGAGTTCGAGATAATTATTGTTGATGATGGAAGTAATGATAATTCTCTCAAAGTACTAAATGAAATTAGAAGAGAAGATGATAGATTTAAGATAATTTCGTTTCAAAAAAATTATGGAAAATCTGCTGCACTTTCAGTTGGGTTTAAATATGCGACTGGAGATTTAATTATTACAATGGATGCTGATCTTCAGGATGATCCTCAGGAAATTCCAAATCTTATAAAAAAAATTCATGAAGGTTATGATTTAGTTTCTGGCTGGAAAAAAATTCGTTTCGATCCTTTCATCAAAAAATATTCATCAAGAATTTTCAACTTTGTCACTGCGCTTTTAACTGGAATTAAAATTCATGATTTCAATTGTGGTCTGAAGATTTATCGAAAAGAGGTTGCTCAAAGCATTAAGGTTTATGGCGAGATGCATCGTTATCTGCCGGTTCTTGCACACTGGAATGGTTTCAAGGTAGGTGAGATTATTGTTCGTCATCATCCAAGACGATATGGTAAAACGAAATTTGGGGCAAGTCGTTTTCTAAAAGGGTTCCTGGATTTAATCACAATTCTTTTCACTACAAGATATTTGAGAAGGCCGCTGCACTTTTTTGGAACAATTGGGTTTTTACTCTTTCTTTTGGGATTTGGAATTGACTTTTATCTGGCAATTGAGTGGGCATTTTATGGACAATACTTAACTAATAGACCAATGTTGTGGCTTGGCATTTTGCTGATTCTGCTTGGTGTTCAAACAATTGCAATAGGTTTGATCGGTGAAATGATTGCTCACCACGCTCAAAGAGTTGAAGATTATCACATCAAACTTATAAAACTTTAATCTCAAAAAAATGAAGTCAAAAAGTAAAAAGTCAGAGAAAAAGAGAAATCTTCGGGAAAAAAAATTTTTATCGGAATTTTTTAGAATAAGAGATGAAAAAACTATTAATTATCTACCACTTGCTGTAATTGCTTTATACTTTGTTGTGATGTTAATCGCTGCTTTAGTTTATCATCAAATAGGAGATTATGGGGTTGAAACGGATTTTTACGAAGGTATGGTTTATGAAGCAAAAGAATTTTTAAAAGGCAACCTGATCATTGAAGGTTATAAAGGACCTCTTTATCCAATTGTTCTGGCAATGTTTGGTTTTATTTTTGGCGATTTCTTCCGAATTGGTGTTGTGATTTCTGTAATATCAGCGAGTATTTTTCTATATTTTTCTTTTAAGACACTTCATAAAATTTTTGGTTTTGATGTTGCCTTTGGTTCAATACTTTTAATTTTGTCCAACTCAATTTTTATTCAATATTCATATTCAGCTGGGACAGATCTATTTTTTTGTGCCCTTGCAATTATTTCAATTTACTTTCTCGTTAAAGGTGATCGATTAAAAAATTCTTACATTTTTCTCTCAGGAGTTTTCGCTTCACTTGCTTTTCTGACAAGAACAAATGGATTGTTTCTACCAGCAGCTGCTATTGTTGGATTTTTAATCTTTAAGTTTTCATCAAAGAAATATTCTGTTCTTATTAAACATAGTTTGATTTACATTCTTGGATTTGCACTTCTCAACATTCCCTGGTCAATTTATAAGTACATAAAAACTGGTGATCCATTTTACGATCGAAATTTTACCAATACTGCCTGGGAATTGTATGGTAAAGGAAAGATGAGCTGGGACTACTGGCAATCAGTTGAATCGCTGAAATTTCATTCATTTAAAGATGTGATTTTAAGGGATCCGCTTCATTTCGTTTACGAAATTTTAATAAAAAACTTTTACGAAAACTTTATTTCCGATCTTGATAAACTCTTATCTTTACCGTTTGCAATTTTTCTGGTAATCGGAATCATCTTTTTATTTAAAAGAAAATATTTGAAGAATGAAGCTTTCTTTTTTACGAATATCTTTTTTGCTTTCCTGGTTTTGTTGCCAGCTTTTTATTCAGAAAGATTCTCTCTTTTTCTTCTCGTTGGATATTCTGCAATTGTTATGCTTTTTCTAACTCATAATTTTCTAAAGAATATCAGTTTTGGTTCTATTGGAGCTGGACAGCTAATTTTTGTAATTATTTTTCTCTGGTCACTCTATGATGCTTATTCTTACAATTCCAAACAAATTGGAATGGGCCCAAAAGAAATTCTATCCGTTGCCGAACAAGTGCCTGACTCAATAAAATCAGAACAAAATATTGTTGTAGCCAGGAAACCTCACATTGCCTATTATCTAAATATGACTTACTGGAAATTTCCTTATGTGACAACTTATGACAGCCTAATTAACTGGATGAAGAGTAAAAACGCAAAGTACTTTTTCGTAAGTGGATTTGAAGTCAATACTTTACTTACATATACGAAAAATCGAGTT
>JBNAWO010000157.1:0-4422 GCA_049699815.1 Ignavibacteria bacterium
AAAAACACCCACTTGTGGAACATTGGGTAGATGTTTTTGACAGGCAATTATACCTTTTATATTAGGTGGATTGTGAAGTGGTGCAAGTTCAATATTTTCTCTCAAAGTTTGAATTACAGCATCAGTGACTAAAACACTACCCGAGAAATCTTCACCACCGTGCACAACTCGATGTCCAACGGCTTCAATTTCGCTACGATCTTTGATTACTCCGTGATTTTTGCTCAACAATACAGCAATTACATATTCAATTGCAATGTCATGATCTAAAATTTCACCAGTAATTTTAATTGTATCTCCATCATATCGTTGATGAGTTAGAATTGCACTTGAAGAACCAATTCTCTCAATTAAACCTTTAGCAAGAACCTGTTTATCATCAGTAGAAATAAATTGATATTTAACTGATGAACTCCCACAATTTAAAACTAAAACTTTCATTACTTTCCTCTATTCATTTCTCAATTATTTTTCTACCGTGCTCATCATATTTGAAAAATCCTTCGCCTGTTTTTTTACCAAGCTTACCTTCGCGAACATATTTCCGTAGTAAAGGACAGGGACGATATCTTGGCTCACCCAATTCGTGCCAGAGTGTTTCCATCCAGGCTAAAATTTCATCCAGTCCCATAGTATCTGCAAGTTCAAGTGGGCCAATCGGAAGATTGTATCCGAGTTTTGTTGCTGTATCAATACCTTCGGCCGTTGCAAGTCCTTCCATTAAAATATGCATTGCTTCATTTAAGAATGGAACGATTACACGAGTTGTAATAAAACCTGGATATTCAAAAACTTCAACTGCTGTTTTACCAAGTTTCTTGGCAAATGTTTTTGCAATTTCAGTAGTTTCATCTGAGGTTTCTATCCCGCGAACAATTTCCACCACTGGAATTTTTGGAACCGGATTTAAGAAATGCATCCCTATAGTTTTTTTTCCTCGAGTAGTTCCCTCTGCAATTTTAGATAAACTTAAAGTCGAAGTATTGGAAACAAAAATAGTTTCAGGTGGACAGACTGCATCGAGTTTTTTGAAAATTTCCTGTTTGAGTTTTAGATCTTCATCAACTGCTTCTATAATAATATCGCATTCTTTAACCTCATTAATATCAGTTGTCCATTTAATTCGCTGAAGAACGGCTTTCTTCTCACTAATTGTCATTCCCCATCTCTGAATTTCTCTATCCATACTTTCATTCAATCTTTTCCTACTTTTTTCAGCACTTTCCTCATCTTTTTCGACAATAATTACATCAAGTCCAGCTTGCGATGCGGCTTGTGCTATCCCTGTGCCCATTATTCCACCACCAATGATGCCAACTGTCTCAATTCTTTCAGATTCGATTTGAGGCAGAGGCATTTCGTCAATTAAATCTTGAAGTTTAATTTTTTTCTCTTCACTGTTCATCTTTTGTTATTCTCTTTAATTTATTGGCAATCATTGACTGTCTTAGTTCATCTATTTTATCTTTTGAGATGCTTAACTGAAAATCAACACCTTTATTTTCTACATACAAATCCACTTTTGATAATTCTTTAACAAAGGGATCATTAGGTTCAGTTAAAATTAAAGCTGAGATTATTCCGTTTAATACTCCACGAAGCAAATTGGCTTTATATTCATCTATACATTCCCAATGTGAATTTATACTAACATCTTTATCAAACTTTAATGAGAAATTTATAAAATTAATTGAGCGCAAAAGGTTTTCAATTTTCTCATCATTCTTTGAGCCATCTTTAAGCAAATTCAGAAATATTGATGTATTGCGAGTGACAAACCAGAAATAATTTTTGTATTGAATAGAATTAATTATCCTTCTGAATAGTGGATTTTTTGTAAAGTTATTCTCAAAATCCTGATTTTTAATCTTCTCAACCCGCTGCGAATCATTAGAGATTAATAAGACTTTATCGTTCAGAAAAGTGCTGTATCCTATTAAACGATCTCTTAAATCAATAATTTTACTATCCTTACTCAAAGTAATAATAAAAGTATTAACATCATTCCACTCAGTTGCTATTATTATTTCATCAATATCTTTTTCAAATTCAATACCTAAGGAATCAAAAATTGTCTTTTTAGTTTTTCTATGAATTTCTAAATCATTTTCCAAAAAATCTTTCCAGTATTTCGATTTCTTCAGGTTTTTTAGATTAAGATATACAATATTAACCGGATCGTTTGGAATTAATCTGAGCTTTTTTAGAACAGACGGTTCAATTGGTTGTGAAACTTCTTTTAAGCAGGAATTAAAAACAAATCCCAGTATCAGAAATGAAACTAAATAAGTTCTTGTCATTTAATTTATATTCACTCACAATAATTCAATAAATTTGAAGGAATTCTTTACAAAATTACTCAAATTAATATAGCCTTTCAATTTAACATTTTGGTGCAGATTTTATCTTATGGTAAAGTTAAAAACTGAAGAAATTCGAAACATTCTTATCATTCGCAAACACAATCAAATTGGGGATATATTAGTTTCAGTGCCAATGTATTATGCTTTAAAGAAATATTTTCCTCAAGCTAAAATTACTTTGCTTGCCTCTAAGACAAACTATCCAATTCCATTTAAAGAACTAAATCAGTATATAGATGAAATAGTTATTTATGAAAAAGCCACGCCCAAACAACAATTAGATACAATCAAATTACTACGAAAAAAGAAATTCGATCTTGCAATAATACCAGCCACTATTCAATTATCTACCACTTCTAATTTTATAAGTTTCCTGGCTGGAATTAGATATCGAGTCGGCGTAAAAAAAGTCAATGGAGAAAAAAATAAATTTTCATTTCTACTAAATATTAAAAAGGATTTTAACTGGATAGGCACCAAGGCTCATCAAATTTTTAGAAACCTTGAAGTTATTGAACAAATAAATTGTAAAATCAGCATAAGTGAAGCTTTAAATTCATTTTTCAAGATTTCAGAAGATGAAAAAATTGAAGCAAAAGAATTTTTAAAATCAAAGTTTCTTAATATTTCAACGCTTATTGGTATCCATCCTGGTGCAGGGAAGATTGATCATATATGGGATTGGAAAAACTTTTTCGAAGTTGCAAAATTTCTTTATCAAGAATGGAACAGTGGATTCGTAATTACTTGTGGTGCAACCGATAAACCTGTAATTGAAAAAATTGAGTCAGCCTTTAAAGACAAAAAAATTCCTTTCACAATCCTTGAAAATTTTTCAATCAGAAAACTTGCTGCGATAATTAGTGAATGTGATTTGTTTATAACTAATGATACTGGTGTGATGCATATAGCTGGTTTAACAGAAACTTTACAAATTTCACTTTTCAAAAAAAATAAAGCTTACGAGTGGGCACCGATTGGTAAAAACAAATTTTTTGTTGAATCTTACGATGAGAATATAAACTCAATTTCGGTTGACCAAATACTTACACTTGCTAACAAGTTATTATTCTTAAAGAGTTCTGGAAAAAATTAAATAGAAAAGAATAATAATGGCAATCACAAAAATAAGAGTAAAAATTATATATCGTACCTGCTTAACTTTTACCTCCCTTTTTGGATTACTTTCTATTGCTTTCATATTAAATTTTACCCCCTTTTATTAAAAATCGCCTTTTGAATTTAAATCTTCAAGCAAAGAAAAAAAATTACTTCAATCTTTTAGCTACTACGATTGGTTTTTTAACTGTTTCAACAATTCCGTTTTGCTGGTTAATTGCCTCGAGTAAAACTATATATATTCCTATCCGAAGTGGTTGTTTAGAATCATCCAAACCGTCAAAAACCAATGAACCCTTTGATGAAGTTGGTTCATTATCTGCTAATGTCCTAACCAATCTCCCAATACTATCAAATATCCTTATGCGAATACTTGCAGTCTGAACTGGAAGTTCATAAGAAATTATAGCAAAATCTTCGTAACCATCATTGTCAGGAGAAAATGGATTAGGTGAAATGTCAATCTTAGATTGAGCTGGAATTTTTGTTATGAAAATTGAATTAGGAAGTAAAGGCGTCCCTCCAAGTTTATTAACTGATGTACTCCAATTTCTTGGATCATTCGAATTTAAAGTTGGATTTATTCTTTCAAGTGATCGTCCTTTTTTATCTTCAATTTCTGGATTATGCCAATTGGTGTAATAAGCAACACTGTCAATAAGATTTCCAAACAAATCCGTGATAAAAACCACATCTCCTGAATTCGATAGAGAAAGATCTGATACATTTGCGATTTTAATTTTTTCGTTAAAGTTAATTTCTGTTAAATAAGAGAACAATGGAAAAACCGATGAATCAGATGCAAGCAGAAAGAAATCATCAGGTTTTAAGTAAAACGATTTTGAAGTAAGACTAAAACTTTTTCCACCACCTTCAATAATTTTCCATCCCGCTAAATTAATTGTATCGTTTGATGAATTATAAATCTCAATATACTCAG
>JBNAWO010000158.1:0-4384 GCA_049699815.1 Ignavibacteria bacterium
TCTCCACTTCGAAGTGGAAGGATATCAAGAATTTTGGTTTCGGATGTTTCAGCAAGTGCTCTTAATTCATTTAAAACTGGAATATTTTCTTGAACTACTGCAGAAATTAAAAAGTGGTTTTTGTACTCAATGTAATCAATTCGATCAGTTGATATCTCAACGTTTGCATTCTCTTTCCATTCGGAAGCAAGTTTATTCTTTATTTCATAAGACTTTTTATTATGATCAAGTTTATGAACCAGGTATGAAATGTGCGGTTCAGTAATTACAGGAATAAATGAAAGATCTTCAATTCTTTCAAAAGATGAAATTTCGAAAAGATTGGTATTTATCTGCGGTTGAGTATTAAATTCACTTATTTCAATATCGTTATCAACGGAGAAATTATTCGCTGACTTCTGAGCAGTATAAATAAATTGATTATCCGCACTTGGAACAGAAAGAAACTTAAGAACTTTTATTTTTCCGGCTTGTTTCTCTGCACAAGCAATTTTGATCTCAAATCCATCTTGAAAAACTGCACAATACTTTTTCATTTATTCCCTCACTTATAAAAATTTGAGCTCAGGGAATCCAATTAAGGATATCCTGAGCCCAAAAATTTAAGATGACAAAACTAATTATTGATTGTTACAGTAATATTATCAGGCGTTACAACAGCGGTAGCCTTAACCTTATTGGTCCCATCATTTCCTTTTTCATTTCCAGTACCAACAATGGTAACTACTGTTGCACCAACAGTAGCTGTATAGGTACCATTACCAGTTGTAACTAACGATGGAGGAATTGTAAATCCAGTAAATGAATTTCCACCACCACCTAATGCTGTTGGTTTCCTGTAATACTGCTGAGCAAATGCACCAATGTTATTTAAATCAGCAATGACAGCATCACGATTTGCACTTTGTGCACTTGCTGATGCGAGGTTTATACCAACTACTATGGCAATGCCAACTATGATAACGCCGATTACGATGAGTAATAATTGTTGTTGACCCATTTTTTTATCTCCTTATTTTTGTTAATTATTAACATACTGTTTTCATATATATACTTACAGCAATTATGCCAGTGGGATTTTTTTATTATTCCTGTAAAAACTTTTTATTTCTAATTGATTTTAGCAGGAAATTAAGGTTGGAAGGAAGAATATTTTTTTGATGACGAAAAATTTACAAGTAAAAAAGTAAAAGTGTAAAAAATTCAGTGATCAAACTACTGCTTATATTTTTTTGGGTATTCGAAAAATTTTAATGCACCCGTTCCGCTTTTAAGATCTATCCACCTGTCAATTTCTAAATCAACTCCAACTAATGCGCAGGTTGGTAAATCATAATCAAAATCATACAAAAGAAAATGAACAAAATCTGTTAAACCTGGATTGTGACCAACAATTGCAATACTCTGGAATTTATCATCCAATCTTTTTATGAAATTAAGAATATCTCTTCTCGATGCATTATATAATTCATCAGTAAATTCAATTATATTTTTAGGTAGCTTTAATTCTTGTGCAAAGATTTCAATTGTCATTTTTGCTCTCAGAGCTGAACTTGAATAAACTTTATCTATTTTGAGATTGTATTTTTTCAAAACATTAGCCATTAACGGGGCATCTTCCAAACCTCTTTTGTTTAATGGTCTTTCATTATCCGAAAGATCTGGATTATCCCAGCTTGATTTGGCATGACGAATTATAAGTAGTTGCTTCATATTAAACCTGTTTTGTTTTAAGCTATATGAGAAATTTTTCTATTAGTTTCAAGTAACTTATAATCATTGAATTAATTATTATTGAGAAAATTTTTTGTTACTTATTTCTTTCAAAAATTAGGAGAAAGAATATGAAACGACTCTTCTTAATTTTATTCTTTACAAGTTTTCTTTCAAGTTTATTTTCACAAACAAATTTTTCTTATTCTACAAATTACAATCTCTTTCCATCTACTCCTGGCTCATTACGATTTGGTTTAAACGGATTTGATAATCCAGCTCTTCTGACCTACATTAAAGAACCTGATTTTTATTTCATATGGAATACAAATAATAAATCATATTTTACGATGAACGATTATGGATTTTTTATGGCATTAAGAAAACTGGGATTTGGTTTATATTCAAACAATTCTAAGGGAATTGGCAGAATTAATAATTATAAATTATCAAGTGCAATTGGAGATAAAAATTTTTCAATTGGATTTGCATATCAATGGAGATCAACCAATATCGCAAATCTTGAACTAAAAAATTTATTTACTATTTCAACTCTTTCAAGACCGAATAAATTTATTTCCATTGGTTTAATTGGAAATTTTGATACCAGACTTAAAGACTATGAAGGTGTATTAGATTTAGCTTTAAGACCATTTGGAAATGAAAGGTTTACATTATTTGCTGATTATATCTATCAAAATATTTCAAATAAAAAAGAAAGCAATTGGAGTTCAGGATTAATCATTGAGCCATTTGAAGGAATTCAATTGATTGGAAGATATTTTAATACAAAGAGTTTTTCTGCTGGAATTCAAATCAGCTTTGGAAGATTTTCCATTCTTCAATCAAATGTTTTTGATAAGGACGCAAAAGCTATAAATCAAATTCATGGAATTCGTTTAGGTTCTTATGATAGAAATTTGATAAATAAACTGGTGAGAAAGGAAAAAACACATCAAATTGATTTGAATGGACAGATTAAATATCAAAAGTTTCAGTTATTTGATAAATCAAAAACCCTTTATGAATTATTAGATCGACTTGAAAAAATTAAAGATGATGAATCAATCAAAACAATTGAAATAAATACTTCGGGGATGATTGCTTCAAGAGTTTTTCTCTGGGAATTAAAAGAAAAATTATTTGAACTCAAAAATTCAGGCAAGCGAATCATAATCTATATTGATAATGCTGATTTTAATCTCTATCACTTTGCATCAATTGCAGATAAAATTGTAATGGATCCACTCGGGTTAATTACTTTAGAAGGAATTTTGATGGGCAGAAATTACTATAAAGGAACTCTCGAAAAACTCGGTATTGGTTTTGATGAATTACGATTTTTCAAATACAAATCTGCTGCAGAAACATATGCAAGAGAAAAAATGTCTGATGCTGATCGAGAACAAAGACAATTAATAGTGGATAATCTATACAAAACCATTAAAGAAGATATTGAAGCATCTCGAAAACAACTAAAATTGTCAGTTGATTCTCTGGTTAACAATTATGTTTTATTTACATCGAATTCAGCACTTGAAATTGGACTTATTGATTCAATCGGGCGATGGTATTCATTTAAAGAAGATTCCGAACTCGGGAATGTTTTAAAGATCATTCGTGATAATACAATTCAATCATCAATAGAGAATGAAGATAACTATTGGGGCGAAAAACCAAAGATTGCCATTATTTACACTCTTGGTGTCTGTGCAATGGATGAAGGTATTCAAGCACGCAGTCTTATTAGAGATATCGAAAGAGTTGCTAAGGATAAATCAATAAAAGCAGTTGTTTTTAGGATAGATTCACCAGGTGGAGATGCTCTGGCTTCGGATGTAATAGCCGAAGGAATGAAAAAACTAAAAGGCAAGAAACCGGTTATTGTTTCACAAGGATTAGTTGCCGGTTCAGGTGGTTATTGGCTTTCAATGTATGCAGATACAATTGTTTCAAATAAAAATACAATCACCGGTTCAATTGGCGTAATTGGAAGCTGGGTATATAATAAAGGACTAAAAGAAAATGTTGGTGTTTCTACTGATTTTGTCAAAAAAGGTGAGCACGCTGATGTTGGTTTTGGAATGATAATTCCGTTTCTAAATGTTGTAATTCCCGATAGAAAATTAACAAATCAAGAGCGAAGTAAAATTGAAGAGATGATTAGACAAATGTATTCAGAATTTGTAAACAAAGTTGCAGATGGTAGAAAAAAAACTACTGAAGAAATTGAAAATGTCGCGCAGGGTCGAGTATGGTCTGGAATTGACGCTCAAAAATTTGGACTTGTTGATCTTCTTGGTGGTTTAAGTGATGCAATTGAAATAGCTCGTGAAAAAGCGAACTTAAAAAAGGACGAATTTCAAGTTGTCGAATTTCCCAAACCACAACTATTTGATATAAAAAATTTTTTACCGGTATCAATTCAACAAATTCAAAAAAGTTCGCCTATGATTGATTTCGCTTATTTTAATTTGAAAAATAATGGGAAACCAATGATGATGATGCCAGTAGATTTTATACCCGATGATTATTTTTTACTTAATTATTAACTTTCAAAGAATAGAATTTTTCTTAAGTAACTAAATCTATTAAACTAACTTTTTGAACTATTTTTTTAACCAAAAAAGCCAGCCTTTAGTGGCTGGCTTCTTCAACTATTTATTACTTC
>JBNAWO010000159.1:0-4371 GCA_049699815.1 Ignavibacteria bacterium
GCTTTACTCCTGCAAAAGTGGGAAAAGAGACAATCAATATGATCTTTTTCAAATTGAAACTCTTCGTAATATCACAAGCGGTACATTTGGAAAAGGTTTTTTTGTTACACCAAATCAACAATCAATCTCATTCCTTCAGCGGGCTAAGGAATTAAATATTCGGGTCGTAAATATATTCAAAGATAGAAGTGAACTTTAATAGAATAAAAAAAGAATTCGCCGAATTTTAGTTTATTAAAAATTTCAGACTCTTTTTATTTATCACTCTTATTGGTGATTATTGTTTTGAGGTAATTTTTAATATCCATAGAGAAAAAAAGTAATGGAAAAAAGATCCTATTTATTAATCTTACTTTTTATCCTGTAACAATTTACATATCTCTAAAATAATTTGTTCTCCAATAGTTTCAGGCAAAGCATTATTCCACTTAGGATTTTCAAAATTATAACTCTTAATTATATTACCATCCCTGGAATAATCAACATATTCAATTATAGAATATCTTTTCTTTCTGCAATCAACTTCCCAATATTGTAACCGGTGACTAAAATCATCATACTTTTCTTCATCATAGGCATTAGCTTTTAATTTTTCGATAACCTCTTCATAAGAATCTTCCCAGGGTATCCATTTAAGCCATACTTGAGTATTGTTTTTTAATTCAATCGTTTTAATATCATAAAAGATAGCGTAATCGGAAGTGAAAACTAAGATTTTCCAGCGAGATTGTTCGGTCTGACTTATGCCGTGAGAAATAAAAATGAAGTTTAGGAGAAGAAATAAATAACTTTTCATAGTTATATACCTTTTTTTTTTGAACTCTACTTAATTATGAGTTTATTTTTTTTGTTTTTTCCAATCCTTTACGCTTTAGAATTAGAGGATAAAAACTTATTTTTAGAAAAAATTCAATAATTATGAAAAAAGTTCGGTTTGAAGAAGATTATATATTTTTTGAGAAAATAAGACGCAAAAAGAAAGTTTATAAATCTTTTGAAAGAATTTTTACAAGAGAAGATAAAGAATTACTGGAGTCTCAAGTTTTTGGTTCAATTCATACGATTGATGACTCTAAGATATTTGGTTTCCATGAAAATGATAATTACAGAGAAATTAAGATACGACCAGGTGTGGTATCAATTTCTCCTTCAGCTGAAACAAATTTTGAAACCGAATGGATCCCAATGTCCACTAAAATTCAAAATAGAAATCCAGAAGAGATTGTACTTCTGAGAAAATATAAAGACAATGTTAGAGAAGATTCGGTCATCTTATTAAGGTATAGGGGCTGGTATAAGTTCAAAACTCTAAGTGCAAGAAAAGGTAGATTATCTGCAGAAAAACAAGAAGAACTCAGGAAGAAACTAAATAAACTAAAATCTGAGGAAAACAATTGAACTTATCTGAAATATTTGAAGCAATAAAAAATAATAAACTTACTTCCAAGGAATACAATTTTTTATTAAATAAAATCAGAGGTATAATCATTCACCAACATATTCTAATTAAAGAAGATGATTTGATAGATTTCGTAATGGATATTATTAATAATTTAACTAATCATTTAAAACGGGGGAATGTTGTTGAAAACCCGGAGGCTTATATAAGACAAGTAATAACTAATTCTATCACCCACAGAGAAGGTAACTTTAAAGAAATTTATAAGCTTATTTCAAACTTGAAAGAAATACTAAATGATTTGGAAAACCGAGAAATTATCTACTCATATAACAATAGAAGTTTTTATTATGTATTAGATAATGATGTTAATTCGAGCAGATTAACTAATGAAGAGATAATTAACCGTGTTTATGGTTATGATTTTACTGAGATAAATAAAGAAAATCAGTGGAATGAAAACAAAAAAAATCTGATAAAAAAATTTATTGTCGATTTTTTGAATGATGTAAAAATAATTGAATTTAATACCTTAATTGAAGTATTGAAAATAAAATTACATTTGAAAGTTAATATTGTAGAACCTGTAGAAGAAAATTCTGATGAAGATAATAATGATAATCTTAACTCATTCGAAAACATATTTGATGAACAAACAGATCAAATAGAAATGTACACAATCAAAGAATATGTTGAGAAATATAAATCAAGCTTAAAAGAGCTAATGAAAAAGAAAAATGGGGAAATAATAATTTGCTCTATTTATTATAGATTTTATGAAGAAAAAAGTTTTCAAGAAATTGCCTCACTTCTTAATTATTCATCACCATCAACTATCCAGATACAAATAAATAATAATTTTGATAACACACCAGAGGGTTTTGTAAAAATTATAAGCTTTCTCGACGAAGATGTTAGAAATCCTTTTATATATGCAAAAAATTTAGAAAATGAGCTGCTGAAAGTGTTAAAGGATGTCTTTGAGGAAATTAAAGCAAGGGATAATGAATAAATTTATTTCAGGAGTTTTGCTATGAATGAACAGAAAAAATTTAGGTTCAATTATGAAGATGTTGTTGATTATGTTTTAGGAAAGATGGATGAGGAGAAAATAGAGGCTTTTGAAAATGAACTAAAAACGAGTGATGAACTGCAAATTTTATATAGTTATGTTAAATCGAAAGAAGATGAGATCAAAAAAATACATGAGTGGAAGTTTCCAGACGAGTTTATGGATACTGTGTTCGAGTTAATAAAGAATATTAATTCAAATCATAAAAAATTCGAGATAGGAGATATTTATAAACTCGATACTCAGCTTCTATCACTAAGTAGAATTGAAAAAAAACTGTTAGAGAACTTGTATTTTGTTATTGTTAAATCTCCTAAGGGTTCTTTAACGGGAAAAGATGTCAGGGTAATTCCACTTAGTAGATTTATACATTATTCCCAACCTTATGATCTACTACTCACAGAAAAGTTAATCTCTACCCGTGAATTTGGAGTTGTTGCTCATATACACCTGGCAACAAACTTATTGACAGACTGGCTTGATCCATTTATAGGGAAAATGTCAACAAATAACCTGAATGCAATTATGAAAGCCGATTACAATGATTATTCTCTTGTCGATGAAAGGACAATTAAACGTGGTGGTTTGGATGATGAATTGGCTCGCAATTACTGGTTTGAAGAGTTTGATGTGTGGAATGACATTGTACGAAGTGCTTTAAATAAATTACAAAGTTATATTATGGAAATAAGTTTAAACGATAGAGTAATAATTCAGAAGGATGAAAGTCAAGAGTTTGCTGAAATTGAGCCAATTTACAATATGCGTGAAATTAGAGTAGCTTTTAGCAAACTATCTTCAAAGGCACAAGAAGAGGAATTTTACAGGAAAGAGGAATTTTACAGGAGCAAACTTAAATCTCCTACAAGGAAAGTTTTAGCAATAGATAAAGATGGTTTTATTATTATTAGTAGTTCAATTAAAGTTATGGAACGATTACTTGGAAACTTACCATCAAAAACAGAAAAGCAAAAAGCCATAGTAACTTTTACTGAAGAATTTGAAAACAAATCCATCAAGAACTTATCAAAAATTAATTATAAGAGTTACCTTAAAAGAATACTTGTTGATTTTAAGGCAAGGGTTTACAAATCATCTGATTTTGAGGTACCTCAGGAAATGCTAAGATACGCAGCCAAAAGCTACGAACTTACAAAAATTTTGCCGGACCAACCTTTAACTCTTTATGATGGACTTGAATTTCAATTGTTTCTAAACTCTTATGGTGATGATGTGTTTTTGGAGATCCTCTTTCTTGATAAGGATGTTGATAAAATTAAAGAAATAAAAGATTTTTATTTGCTTAATCTTGAAGATCGTTTTGGCATTATGATTGAAAAGATTCCCGTCAAAGATAACATTGCTCGTATTCCAATGAATTTTCCGACTGAATTATTAATGGGATTTATTTCCGGTTGTGAGATTGGTTTTATCTTTAATTATAAAATTGTAAACCTGAAGTTAAAAATAGTTTTTAACTAATGGACGATATTTTCTCCTTAAACAGGTTGCTAAAGAAAAATATTGAATTAACAACTCCAGAATTTTTAGCGACTAGATTATTAACTATTAATTTTTTTTATTCAGAATATACAAAAAGAGTTCGTCCCGATTTACTTGAGCAAATTAAAGCAATAATAGATCCAGAGGTTCTTAGTATGGCGGATATAAAATTTGAACCTGTGAAAGACGAAATAGGTAAAACTTATGCACTTTTTGCTTCGGAAAAGTCTGAAGATGGTTTGTGTCTTAATCTAAAGGTTGAATTTAATCCTAACAGATATTCAAATAGTCCTGAATGTTATGGTTCTGCATCTAATTTCAAAGAAAATTTCAAGCATTGTGTTAGTTACATTTCAAAGATAATCCAAAGCAATTTGAAAGGCGCTTACTTTTATCA
>JBNAWO010000160.1:0-4250 GCA_049699815.1 Ignavibacteria bacterium
AAAGGCTTAAGTTGTGATTTGCTTTCAAAAAGTTCTTTTCAAATATTGAATCAACGGCTCGCGATAACTGCCGTCGAAATTATCCGTTGTGATTTGCTTTCAAAAAGTTCTTTTCAAATATTGAATCAACAAAAGCTTAATGCAAAAGTAAAGGCTTAAGTTGTGATTTGCTTTCAAAAAGTTCTTTTCAAATATTGAATCAACGGCTCGCGATAACTGCCGTCGAAATTATCCGTTGTGATTTGCTTTCAAAAAGTTCTTTTCAAATATTGAATCAACAAAAGCTTAATGCAAAAGTAAAGGCTTAAGTTGTGATTTGCTTTCAAAAAGTTCTTTTCAAATATTGAATCAACTTACCAGTTAACTCTTTTAAGTTAGCTTTAGTTGTGATTTGCTTTCAAAAAGTTCTTTTCAAATATTGAATCAACCGATGTTAAGTAATAAATCAAAAACACTACGTTGTGATTTGCTTTCAAAAAGTTCTTTTCAAATATTGAATCAACTAAATCTAAAGCTTTAACTTCAGAACCATAGTTGTGATTTGCTTTCAAAAAGTTCTTTTCAAATATTGAATCAACTCATTATAAGATAAAATGATAAATTATAATGAGTTAGAGCAATATTACAATAAAAAATTTGCTCAATTTATCTTCAAAAAGAGATTAAGGCAGTGATTTTTTCACTGCCTTTTTTCAAAATAATTCCAACTGCGTTGGTTCATTAAAGGGTTTTTGTTCTTTTTCCCTACCATAAAAAATTTCTATCATTCCAAATTGTCTATCTGTTATAGTTAATATACAAACATGCCCTTTAGGTGGGAGAAAACTTTTTACTCTTTCAATATGAACTCTTGCATTCTCTTTACTTGCACAATGTCGTACATAGATTGATAATTGAAACATTGTAAATCCATCTTTAAGTAACTGGTTTCTGAATCGAGTTAAGTTTTTTCGATCCGTATCAGTATCAGTTGGTAAGTCATAGAAAACAAGTATCCACATTGTTCTATATTGATTTATTCTCATATTTGAAAACGGGATAAATTATTTTTTTAGTTTCTCCACCAAAACATTTTGCGAGAGATGATGTTGTTCTTTGAATGGCAATCATTAATGGCCTGGTCTGATTTTCTATTTTAACATCAATTGCCGGTATTTGAAGTAATTTTTGCTTGATTGAAGTTGAAAGTTCTGTAAAGTCTTCTCGATTGTAAACAATGGTTGCAACAATATCATCTACAAATGGTCTGTAAGGTTCCATTATATCATCTGCAAGACAAAAAGCATTGTATTTACTGTGATGATGAATTCCAAGTGTTGGTAATAATCCTGAAGCAACAAGTCCACGCGCAACGGCAGCTCTTAAAATAGTGTATCCATAATTTAATAGATTATTTGGCGGTTCACCTTCTCTGTCTCTTATGAAATTTAAGTCTTCGGGAAATAGTTTTTTCCAGTAGTAAAGTGAAGCTCTTGCTTCAAGATTTGAAGTATCTCCAGATTTAACTTCTCTTGACCATTTTTTCAAGTTATCAGAAGGTTTTTTGTATTTATCCAGAACTAAAGCTTGATTTAAAATTTTTGCTTTAATTGTTTGTTGCCATAATTGTTTTTTCAACGGTTCAGAAGCATTTATTTGCTCCTGAAAATGATGACTTTGCTCGATATTATGTTCAAGGTTAAGGAACATACCTTTAGGCATATGTTTATTATTGCAGGTAATAATTGCACAATTATTCTCTAATAGAGAAGTCAACAGGCTTTGCGTTATGGTAATCTGGAAATTATCCAGTATTAGAAATCCGATATCTTCAATAGGTATAGAATGAGAATTGATTTCAACTTTATCGTTTGACTTTATCTGATTTTCTTTATCGACGAAATTTATAATCAATTGGTTATTCTTTTTTGAAAGATATGCCGGGCTTTCTATATAAATTGTTCTTTTTATCATAAGGCAATTAATTTTATTCAGGGCGTATATTTCCGAGTCTGTCTACAATTAATTTAATGCATCTTTCTTTTATCATCTTACCCTGCCAGTCTCGTTCTGCTTTGTTGTTAGAACCTAATTCCTTTGTATCAATAATTGGTTTAGCAACGAAATGAGGAACAAAAAATATTGATCTGCCAGTGAAACTAACCACTTTATAGATTTTGTTGCTTAATGCGGCTGTATCATCCCAATTGATACTCTCAATAATTTCTCCATCATCTGGAACATAGACGAGATCATTTGGCGACAAAATGATTTTTTTATATCCTGCTTTAAATTCTCCCAGGTCTTCTTTCTTTTTACCATCAATAAAAGCTTGAACTGCATCTAATATTGAAATACTCGAATTTTCCGTGATTATTCTATCTTCAGGGTTGTGTATGTTTTCATAAATAATAAAGAAGATGTTTCCTCCTTTATCTATTTCAAAAAGTTTGCCTTTGTGATAAATTTTATTTCCAACAGCCTCTGTTCGGGTAATTTTTCGTATGGGTTTTCCAATCTTTTTATAAAGCTTTTCTAAACCTTCGCCGGTAAATGCTTCTTTTGAGTTTCCATTGAATTCAGCCAGATGTTCTTTTAGAACTTTTACCAGAGGATTGTGATATGAATAAGGTATTCTATTAATTCTAGTTTCATCCAAGGAATAATCAAGCTCTATTCTTTTTGCAGCGTAAGATTCAAATTTTAAGATAGTTATCTTTTTTAATTTATTACCATTCTCATCTTTCAAAGGATTTGAATTCAGGTAATCTAAGGTTGTTTTGAGATCGAAAGAGCAATTTTTAATTAATTGATTGACAATATTTCTTAGTTTTTTATCAGCAATTCTTGCCTGTAATGTTCCCTGATAATTTGTTAAATATTCAAATTGAATTTTAATGGCTTCTTCAATTTTAACATCTTTGTAAGAGATTAAATGTACTTCACCCAGAGGTTCTTTAAATAAAGATTTTCTTACTGAAAAAAGCTTGCTTCGATTTTGAAGAACAAATTTTTTAACCCATTTTCCATTCTCATAGACCCACTTCTGGTATTTATTGTAACCTTTTTGTATGACACGCAATCGATTTTTATAAGACACAATTACAGCTTTGATTTTATCTTTAGCTTCTTTGGTGAATGTAGACCATGGTAAATGAAATTCCCTTACTTTACCCTTAACGAGTGAAAATTTTATCTTTTTTATTTCTTCTTTGTCTGCGGCATTTAAAGAGTTTAAGTATCGAATATGTTCACGGGTAGTTGCTGCAATCACAAGAGCGTCCAGGGCGTGGTGACGATGATCTATCCTTTTCTTATCGCAATCAATATTAAAATGAATATCATTTTTGGGAATGTCTTTAATAATGATTTGCTCATTCAGGATTTTTTCTAATCTTTTAAAACGAGGTAAAAGAACATCTTTCCATACACGATTTAATCCCCATTTATCTTTCAGATGAGCTGTAATTTGACCTGTTGTAAAAACAATTCCTTCCTTTGCCACTGGAAAGAGTAATTCATTAAGCTTTCTATTAATATAACGGGTTTCGTTGATTTGACGATTAATGAAATTATCAGGAATACTTTGACGAAGGAAGTAATTTTTCTTTTTCCCTTTGAAATTTAAATTGATATGTTGTTTAAACTCATCCATTGTCAAAATTTTTATTTTTGTATTTGGAACTATAGTTCCACCGAATTCAGAAATAAATTCAAAAGCTGTGCGTTCATTCTTATACTTATTAACAGAGCTTTCGCAAATTGTTTTATTAGCAAAGGAATCATCAAAGAAACGTGATTTAGGGATTATGTGTTCAACCTCGTATTCATTAGTGAATAATTTGCTTAAAGGAATAACTCTACCAGTGTAAGGAGATATATGGTTTTGTTCACCCCAAAGCAGATATTTTTCAATTTCAGACTTACTGGGAATTTTGGATATTTTTGGCATATTAAGCTTAGCCTCAATGGTTGCAGTTTCTTCCCATAGTCTTAGTCTTTCAATATCTTTTTCAGAATATGGGTTAGCATTTTTCAGATGTTTAAGAATTTCCACAATTCTTTTTCGTTCATTTTCATTTTGTTTAATTAATTCAGAAATTTTTTTGCGTGTTTCAGAATTGTTTTTTAAATCTCTTGCAAGCTCAATGTGAATTTCATCTGGTTGACCATATTGTTTCCATACATCTTTAACAAGATTCAGAGTTTCGCGAACAACTTGCTCTACGACCGGATTTCTTAAAGAGTTATTTGGTAGTAATTTATTTACA
>JBNAWO010000161.1:0-2224 GCA_049699815.1 Ignavibacteria bacterium
TGGAATGTCCTGATATTCTCCACCTGCTTCATTAACTTCTGGACCTACGGCTGGATATGCAGAAACCTTTCTTCCTTTAACTCCACCAGCAGCCGCAAGGAGTTGAGCTCCATGACAGATTGCAGCAATTGGTTTATTCTTTTCAATAAAATGTTTCGTAATCTCGATTACTTTCGGATTTAAACGAATGTATTCAGGTGCTCGGCCACCTGGAATAACTAATGCATCATAATCAGCAGGATTTACACTATCAAATGTTGCATTTAATGTGAAATTATGTCCTGGCTTTTCGCTATATGTCTGGTCACCTTCAAAATCATGCACAGCTGTTCTTACTTTTTCTCCTGCTTTTTTGCCGGGACACACAGCATGAACTGTATGACCGACCATTTGCAGGGCCTGGAATGGAACCATGACTTCGTAGTCTTCAACGAAGTCGCCAACTAACATTAAGATTTTTTTTGCTGACATAATTTCTCCCTTTTTTTAAAAAATAGTCATAATAAATTTTAGTTTCAATAAAAAATTGAATAAAAATTATCTATGCTCAATAAGATTTTTATTTTCAGTAATTTGGTTATGTGAAAAATGAATTTTTTTATGAAAAAACGAAAGACATTAAGCTTTTACAGTTATCTGAAATTATTCTTTATTTTCACTTTTACATTTTATAGCTATAGTTCAGCTCAAGGTGATTTCAATCAAAGGATCTTTCAGTTAAAGAATGCTAAACTGTTAATACCTTTAGATTTTAAAGTTGATTCAAATAAAGCAATTTTTATTATTCATCTTCACGGTAAATCAGAAGTTGTTCAAAAATTATATCTGGAATCCAGATTACCATTTCCATTAATAACAATTCATCTTGGAATGTTCTCTGGACCTTATAGAAATGCATTTTCAGATACAAATTTTCTTCTCTCAACTTTGAATGAAGCAATTGATATAATTAAAAAAGAAAATCAGCTAAAAATAAATTCTACAAAACTTAATTTAATTTTTACCTCTTTCAGTGCGGGCTATGGTGGAATTCGAGAAATTTTGAAATGCAAATCTTATTATGATCTCACTTCGGCAATCATTTTACTTGATGGTCTCCATACTGACTATGTTTTGACCAATGAAGGAAGATTTGTTAATCCAGATCAGATGAAAGATTTTCTAAGATTTGCTAGGGATGCAGTAAAATTTAAGAAACAACTTATAATAACTCATTCTGAAATAATCCCCGATGGATATTCAAGCACAACAGAAACGGCTCAATATTTGATTGATTCTACATTTACAGAAAAAGTTTTTGCTGAAAGGAAATGGGATGATGAATTTATTCAAAAGTATTATGCATTCAATGGAAATTTTAGTGTTTATGGTTTCTATGGGAATACTGCAAAAGATCACATCCAGCATCTCTACAATCTTCCTCAGTTTTTGAAGTTGATTAATTTCAAATAATGAAACATCTGGACATATCAAATCTTTAAACTCAATCAAATTCATTTAATTAAATTTGTACGATTAAATAAAAAGTTTTCAATAAAAATGAAGCAATATATTATTGGTATAGATGTAGGCGGAACTTCCATCAAATTTGGTCTTGTCAAAGAAAATAAAATTTTAAGCGAACTATCACTTCCAACTTTTGCTTTTAAAAATTCCCAAAAAGTTTTAATGCAAGTTGCGATTGGATTAGAACAAATCCTTAAACAAGTACCAAAAAATGAGGTAAAAGGGATCGGTATTGGATTTCCAGGCAAGGTTGATTCAGAAAAAGGTGTTGTAATTTCAGCACCAAACTTTAATAACTGGAAAAATGTCCCTGTTAGAAAAAAACTCTTAAAATTTGGTTACCCTGTTTTTATTGATAACGATGCAAATTGTGCAGCTTTAGGTGAATTAATTTTTGGAAGAGGAAAAAATCTTGAAAATTTTATAATGGTAACTTTAGGAACAGGGGTTGGCGGTGGAATAATAATCAACAAAAAACTTTTTCGTGGTGAAAGTGGTGGTGCTGGTGAAATTGGTCACATCACAATTGATTACTCAGGTCCTTTTTGTAAATGTGGAAAGAGAGGTTGTGTAGAAGCCTATGCTGGAAATAATTACATCAAACAAAGAACAATTCATAAATTGCATGAGTATCCTGACTCACTAATTCTAAAACTGGTAGAACACAATCTGGATAATATAGAACCAAAAATAATTAACGAAGCTGCTCGAAAGGGTG
>JBNAWO010000161.1:2234-4136 GCA_049699815.1 Ignavibacteria bacterium
GGCTGTTAAAATCTTAAAAGAAACTGGATATTACATTGGTATAGGATTGGCAAACATTGCAAATACACTGGACATAAATCATTTCATAATTGGAGGTGGAATTTCTAATGCTGGCCCAATTTTGATTAAATCAATTGAAAAATCAATAAAAGATCATGGAATTAAAGACATTGTTAAAAATGTGAAGGTTCTTTCTGCCCAATTGAAAAATAAAGCTGGTATTTTAGGTGCCGCATCATTAGTTCTAAATAATATGAAAGCAAAATGAAAAAGTTTTTAGTTTTTGTTGCTTTATTTATCATTTCTAAAAGTTTATTAGCTCAACAAGATACGCTTATCAGCGCAGATACAACCAAAAAAAAATCTTCCGTAGATGATATCATCTTTTATTCTTCATCGGATTCAATTGTCTACAATATTAAAAATCGAAAGATGTTTTTGTATGGGAATTCTGAAATTAAATACAAAACGATGGAGTTAAAATCTGCTCAAATAGATATTGACTGGAATTCAAGTACATTAAGAGCTTATGGAGTTCCTGGAAAAGATTCGGCTGATACAAACAAACAAGTTTTAATTAATCCACCAATCTTAAAAGATGCTGGAGAAGAATATAAGGGGACAGAGATAAAATATAATTTCAGAACACAACGGGGATCAATCTCTCATGCTGAATCTGAAACAGATGGTCAAGTTTATTACGGTGAGAAAATCAAAAAAATTGAAAGCAAAGTTTATCTAGTTCGCAATGGTGTGTATACAACCTGTACAGCCGAAGAACCGCACTTTTATTTCTTCAGTCCCGAAATGAAAATCATCCATCAAGAGCAAATCATTGCAAAGTGGATCTGGTTTTATGTCGAAAACATTCCCTTTCCTGTTCCATTACCATTTGCGGTTTTTCCAAATCAATCCGGAAGAAGGAGTGGAATAATCACACCCGCTTTTGGATATCGAGAAGATCTGGGCAGATATCTTTCTCATCTCGGTTACTTCTGGGCAATAAGCGATTATATGGATCTTGCACTCTTCGGTGATTTCTATACAAAAGGTGGTTACGCAATTAATTCAAGATATCGATATATCAAACGATATGATTTCAGCGGCCAACTTGAACTTTCATATGTCGATAACGATTACGGCGAACCAACTGATCCAGATTATAACAGAAGAAAAGAATATAGAATATATTTTGGTCATAACCAGGAGATAGATCCAACTTCAAGAATAAACATCAATCTAAACTTTTTATCGAACAGTTACTTTCAGAACAAGAGTTCAACATTAGCTGAAATTTTGAATGATCAAATCAATTCCTCAGCAAGCTATTCAAAAAATTTTGAAGATGAAGGAATTAATCTTTCACTTTATTATAATAGAAATCAAAATCTTAGGACTGGAGATATTCGAGAGAACCTGCCTGACCTGAGAGTTTCCTTCCAGCCATTTTATCCGTTTAAGAAAGACATAAAGAAAAAGATTAAAGAAGGTAAATTACTTGAAGAAGCCTGGTATGAAAAAATTGGAATTAATTACGGACTTCAATTTTCAAATAAAAGAGAAGTTTTAAATCGAAATATTAAAATTCGTGGCGGAGTCAATCATAATGCATCAGTTTTCATCTCTAACAAATGGGGATATTTCAATATTACCAACTCTCTCGGATACACTGAAAACTGGTACAACAAACGAATTGAAAAAATTGCTTACATAAGTTCAACTGGTCAGGACTCAATAGTTACAAACGATGTAAAAAAACTAAGTGCTGTAAGAACTTTCAGATTCAGTACCAGCCTCAATACAAAAATTTATGGAATAATGAGACCAAATATTCTGGGAATAACTGCTTTAAGACATACTTTAACTCCGTCTTTGAATTACTCATATCAACCTGATTTCTCA
>JBNAWO010000162.1:0-4086 GCA_049699815.1 Ignavibacteria bacterium
ATTGGTGGTTTTTCTCTAAAATAGATGAAACACTTGATGAAGTTTATATTCCTTATTACAATCCCAAAACAAACAGAATAGATAAATTTAAACCTGATTTTATTTTCTGGTTAAAAAAAGATAATGATTATACCATTCTTTTTGTTGATCCTAAGGGCACGGAACATACAGATGGATGCAGAAAAATAGATGGATATCAAAGAATTTTTGAGAATCAGGATACCCCTAAAAATTTCTTTGATAATGGTCTCAATGTTCAGGTAAAATTATTCTTAAAAACCTCAGAAATTGCGAAAGTGCCTGATGGATACAAAATGTACTGGTTTGATAAATTAAATGATTTGATAAAATATTAAGAAAAATATTTTCGTCGCATCTCTTTAAGTGATTTTTACATTTCCAGATTGTCATTTAAATATTGGCTTAAAAATATAAGGTACAGCACAAACCCAATTGATACAAAAATTGTTTTTATAAATAGTAAAAACTTCAATTTCCTTACAAAAAAACAAAATTAATTGTTTTTCAAAGCTTCAAATAATATATTTGAAAGCTATTTTTTATCATTTAAAGAGTGGATAACTATGAAAAAATACAGATTTAAAATCATTTTAGTTCTTGCAATTATAGGTCTTGGGATTTATTTCCTTTATCCTACCATTCAAGATTATTTTAATTCAAAAGAAATTCAAAAAGTACTTCAGGAGCGAAAAGAAGCATATCTTAAAGAGCATCCCAATGCAAAACCCACCGAACTGGATAAATATTTAACACAGATTGAGGATAGCATTCGGAATGCTGATCCTTCACTTAAAAAGGCTCGTGAAAAAAGAATCAAGCTCGGTCTTGATTTGCAGGGTGGAATGTATATCGTTCTTGAAGTCAATACATTAAAACTTCTTGAAAAACTTGCAAAAAATCCTGACGAAAACTTTTATGAAATACTTCGAACGACTGAAAATATTGTCAAAGTTAGTGAAGAACCAGTCGTTCAAGTTTTTGCTCAGGAAGCAAAGAAAAGAGGAATTCGTTTAAGCAGATATTTCGGTGAAATTAGAGATGATGACGACAAAATAATCAGCATGCTTGAAAAACAAGCTGAGGATGCCGTTACAAGAGCTCAGGAAATTATAAGGAATCGAGTCGATCAATATGGAGTTTCTGAACCAAGCATTCATTTATCTGGATCCAGACGAATAATTGTTGAGTTGCCGGGTGTTGCTCGCAAAGAGGAAGCTCGTCAATTATTACAGGGAACAGCATTGCTTGAATTCAATCTGGTTAAAGATCCTGAATTTACTTTTGCTTTGCTTGAAAAAATAAATAAAGTTCTTGCTGGTAAATCTGTGGAGGATACTTTAGCTCAGGACACAACTAAGGCAGATACTACAAAAAAGAGTCCTGATCAAATGACCAAAGAAGAATTTGAGAGAGAATATCCTTTATTTACAGTTGCTGTTCCTAATCCACAATCTCAAACAGCCGATCTTTTTGTTCGAGAAAATGATCGAACAAAGGTTGAAATGATATTAAATAGACCTGAAGTCCAGAACATTATTCCAAAAGATGTGAAGTTTGTATGGAGTGCTAAACCAGAGTTTTATTCAGAGGGTCAAGGTATTTACAGATTATACTGTGTAAAGGCTACACCAGAACTTACCGGCGGTGTGATAACTGACGCACGAGCTACTCTTGATCCACAAAATAGTTCTCCAATTGTTACAATGGAAATGAATGCTGAGGGTGCACGTGATTGGGCTAGAATCACAGGGAACAATATTGATAAAAGGATTGCAATTATACTTGATGGTGTGGTTTTCTCAGCTCCAACTGTTAGAAGCAAAATAACTGGTGGTAGATCTCAAATTGAAAACATTGGAACACTTGAAGAAGCAAAATTATTGGAAATTGTTTTAAAGGCTGGTGCACTACCCGCCCCTGTTGAAATTATCGAAGAAAGAGTCATTGGTCCATCGCTAGGTCAAGACTCAATTCAAAAAGGATTGACATCAGCTTTGCTCGGTGGATTATTTGTTATAATCTTTATGTTAGTCTGGTACCGAACTGCTGGAGGAGTTGCCGATTTTGCTGTTATTCTGAATGTCTTCTTCATTTTAGCAGTTCTTGCTGGATTTGGTGCAACATTAACTCTTCCTGGAATTGCTGGTATTATTTTAACAATTGGTATGGCTGTTGACGCGAACGTTCTTGTTAATGAAAGAGTTCGTGAAGAATTAAAAACAGGCAAAACTATTAAAGCTGCAATTGATGCCGGTTATTCGAAAGCTTTCTCTGCTATTTTTGACGGTAACATTACAACATTTTTTACAGGATTAATTCTTTATCAATTTGGAAGTGGTCCAATTCAAGGTTTTGCTTTGACTTTGATGATTGGTATTGCAGCAACTTTATTCACTCAGTTGTTTGTAACAAGATTAATCTTTGATGTCTTTGTTGAACAAGGTAAGAAACCAAACTTCGGTTAGAATTCAGGAGAAAATATGAGACTATTTGAAAATACTAATATAGATTTTTTAGGAAAACGAAAAACCTTCTACTTATTTTCTGCTACTTTAATTGTTCTCGGTTTGATAACAGTATTTGTAAAAGGATTGGAATATGGAATAGATTTTAAAGGAGGTACTGAAGTAATTGTTAGTTTTAATAAACCCGTCAAACTTGCAGATGTTCGATCTGCAGCAAGTGAGATTGGGATTGGAAATGTGGAAGTAAAAACTTATGGAACAACTTCTGAAAATGTTTTAATTCGAACTCCACTACAAGAAATTTCTAAAGAGCAATTTGATAGGATAGTTTTAAATATCAGAAAAGCAATTGAAGAAGTTGTACCAGAAACTTTATATACAATAAAAGAAAAGATCACGAATTCAATTGTCTTTAGTTTTACTTCACCAGATACTGCCAAATTGATAACTGATCAATTACTTTCAAAAGGATTTCAAGCTGGTTTATTCTCTCAGGAAGAAACTAACAAAGATGTTATAGTGAGAATAGGATTCTCAGATTTAATAAGAGAAGGTTTGAAAGAAAAATTTTCTGGTTATTCATTTGAGGTTATTAAAGAAGATAAAGTGGGACCAAAGATTGGTAAAGAATTAAGAAGAGATGCTGTTATTGCTGTGTTTCTTTCATTGATTGTAATTCTTATTTATTTAGGATTTAGATTTAAGTTTGTTTTTGGTATTGGTGCAGTGCTCGCACTTTTTCACGATGTTCTCATTACTCTCGGTTTCGTATCGTTTTTTAATGGTTTAATTCCGGCATTAAATCTGGAAATTACACAATCAATAATTGCGGCATTTTTAACTCTTGTTGGATTTTCAGTTAACGATACGGTTGTTGTGTTTGATAGAATTCGTGAGAATCTGAAAATTCATAAAACTATGGACTTGAAAGAACTTTTTAATATGAGTATAAATAGAACTCTTTCAAGAACAATTCTAACTTCGGGCACAGTATTTCTGGTTGTTCTTGCTTTGCTTTTATTCGGAGGTGAAGTTAATCGCGGCTTTGCATTTACTTTTATGATTGGTATTATCACGGGTACTTATTCATCGATTTATGTTGCATCAGCCATTGTTTATGATTGGACGATGAAACGCAAAAAAGGAAAGATCGATTTTTAAACTTGAAATTTCTATTCTTCGTAAATAAATTAAAAATAAAATGATAGGTTTATAAAATGAAAATTAAACAAAAAGAAGCATACAATGCCGTTATTCTCGAACTTCACGGAAATGTAATGGGCGGACCAGATGCGGCGGAGTTAAATACACTTCTTCATAAACTTCTTGATGAAGGCAAAAAGAATGTTGTTATTGATCTTTCCAATGTGAAGTTTATAAATAGTTCAGGGCTCGGTATTTTAATTAGTGCATTGACCACTATGAGAAATGGCGGTGGTGACTTGAAACTCGCAAATGTGACAGAAAAAATTGAAAGTTTATTGATGATCACAAAACTCATTACGATCTTTGAACATTACGATACGGTTGAAGAGGCTGTGAAAAGTTTTCAAAAATAATAATATGAGTTTCTTATAAATCAGCATCCGTATTAGTCTTT
>JBNAWO010000163.1:0-4073 GCA_049699815.1 Ignavibacteria bacterium
GTTCAACGGGGATATTTGGTTCAAATGAACCTCTTTTCCAATCGCCGTAATATTTTTCAATGAGATAAATCACTTTGTTGAAACTAACATCACCTACAATAACAATTGTGCAGTATTCAGGTCTATAATATCTATCAAAGAATTGCAGACTATAGTCATATTGATTAGGCATATCTTTAATATCTTCAATAAAACCAATTGTTGTATGACGATAAGTATGAGTAGTGAAGGCGAGTTTTTGCATTTCTTCATTTAAAATCTGAAATGGATTTAGTGCGCTTTTATTGTATTCGCCTAAAATTGCACCAGCTTCTGTTTGAAATTGTTCTTTGCTGTATTTGAGATTTTTAAACCTGTCTGATTCAATATCAATAATAGTTTCTAATGCATCAGCACTTGCAACAATGTGATATACTGTTTGATCATTCGATGTCCACGCATTTGAATCAGCGCCAAGTAATTTCAGAATTCGATTGTACTCAACATCAGAATATTTTTCTGTTCCTCTAAACATCATATGCTCAAAGAAATGAGCAAAACCAGTTTTGCCCGGCTCAACTTCATTCCTTGAACCAGTTCTTACAACTGTATAATAGGCAACAACACCTGGACTGTTATAAGGTACGACGACAACTTTTAATCCATTGGAAAGCGAATGTTCTTTAATTTCAAAGGGGAAAATTTTTTGTGAGTAAAGATTCATAGAACACACCAAAATTGTTATTGTGAAAATAACAGGAATTAATTTTCTCATAGTTTCACCTCTGTTTGTTTTTGACTAAAAAGGGAACCGATGACCGGTCCCCTCCACAAAAATGAAAATTCATATTTAATGCTTTTCAAAAGCTTAGGATTATGCTTTGTTTTTTACAGCTGAAATGCCTAAGAAAACAGCCGTTGTATCAAGTTCTTCTTCAATTCTTAATAATTGATTATACTTTGCAATTCGATCTGTTCGGCTCGTTGATCCTGTTTTAATCATACCGGCATTAGTTGCAACTGCTAAATCAGCGATTGTCGTATCTTCGGTTTCACCAGAACGATGACTAATTACTGCTGTATAGCCAGCTTTTTTGGCAAGTTCAATTGTATCGAGCGTCTCAGTTAAAGTTCCAATTTGATTCAATTTTATTAATATCGAATTAGCAATTCCTTTTTCGATTCCTTTTGCTAAAATTTCAGGATTTGTTACGAAAACATCATCACCAACTAATTGAATTTTATTTCCAATTTCATCAGTTAAAAGTTTCCATCCATCCCAATCTAATTCACTCATACCATCTTCAATCGAAATGATTGGATATTTTTCAACCCAGCTTTTCCAATAATTAACCATTTCTTCTGATGTTAATTCAGAACCGTCAGATTTTTTGAAAACATATTTTTTCTTTGATTCATCATAGAATTCACTTGCAGCTGGATCAAGTGCGATTGCAATTTCCGCACCTGGTTTATAACCTGCTTTCTCAATTGCTTCAAGAATAACTTCAATTGCTTCTTCATTAGATTTAAGATTTGGAGCAAATCCGCCTTCATCGCCAACAGCCGTATTATAACCTTTTTTCTTTAGAACAGATTTCAAGTTGTGAAAAACTTCTGCACCCATTCTCAAAGCTTCACTAAATTTAGGAGCTCCGACAGGCATAATCATAAATTCTTGAAAGTCGACATTATTATCTGCGTGCTTCCCACCATTTATAATATTCATCATTGGTACAGGGATTACTTTTGCGTTCGTTCCTCCAATGTATCTATAAAGAGGCATACCAAGTGCATTTGCTGCTGCTTTTGCAACAGCAAGAGAAACTCCAAGAATTGCATTTGCACCAAGATTTCCTTTGTTTTCAGTTCCATCCAGTTCAATTAACATATTATCAATTTTTACCTGATCAAATGGATCCAGACCAACGAGATTATCAGCTATGATTTCGTTTACATTTTGAACAGCTTTTTGCACTCCTTTACCGAGAAATCTTTTTGGATCGTTGTCACGAAGTTCCACTGCTTCTTGAGTTCCAGTTGATGCGCCACTTGGAATTGCTGCTCTTCCGTAAGTTCCATCTTCTAAGATTACATCAACTTCAATTGTTGGATTACCTCTTGAGTCTAAAATTTCGCGGGCAATGATATCTTCAATTAACAACATACTTAACTCCTTTCTTTTATTATTTATTTACAAAATTACCGAAGGTTAAAGTGTAATACAAAAGAATTGATTAATATTTAGGAAGTAATGTGTATGAAGAGATAAAAGGTTTTTAAAACAAAAATATTTAGAAATGAAATTTTGTAAGTAAAACATTTTTTTTATATTTGCAATCGATTTTAGAAAAAAATTAATTTGTTCTTTAGATGATGAATTAATTGTTGATTGGGCGCGTAGCTCAGGGGTAGAGCATCTGCCTTTTAAGCAGAGGGTCGATGGTTCGATTCCATCCGCGCTCACAAAAAAACCTTGCTTTAGCAAGGTTTTTTTGTTTTAAAAATCAAAGATCCCAATAAAAATCTTATAGTATATTTAATTGGTCTATAATCTCATTTTTATTTCTCCCAAATACGAAAAACTCAAAAATTTATTAAATGAAAAAGCGATAGTTTTACTTAGGTGTTTAGTAAAAATTTATATCTTAACTTTAAAAATCTATATTTATCAAGAAACTTATAAGCAAAAATGTATCAATTTACAAGTAGATTTTCTTTCAATTGGATAGATTAACCTTTTCAAAATATATATTCTTTATTTCATATAAAGACATGGATAAAGTATATTTTTTCTGCAACAAATAAATTCAATGCTTTTCAAAATTCATTTTTCAAAAAATTCCTACTAATCTTTATAAATTACATTGATTATCATTAATGACGGTTTTTTAATCATTTCCTCGAAAGGAAATTCAGATAAAATTAATTCAATATTACATAGACTAATTTATCGTCTTACTGAAAGTTTATTACCCAAAACTTTCTCATCCAAAATAACTCAAAAGATAGCTCATTACATCTGTTAATAAATTAACCAGGTATGAAATTGTCTGCTGGAAAAATGCGATAACATCATCCATCGTTATTCCAGTTCTATCCAGAACCCATTTAATTATTGTTATAAAAATGCCAAGTCCTGCAAGAACCAGTCCAATTGCCATTGCATTGAAAGCAATGAATGCAACTGCAGCTGCGATATATTTAGCAAGTGAAAATCCAATCCATATAAGTAATGCAACTCCAAAAATCTTAATCCCTGCAATTATCCAATCAGCTGGCGATGCCGTCTTACTTAATCTAGTTGGAATTTTTATAGCAAACTCCATCTCTTTTCCATTTTTAACAATTACATTTCCAGCATTATCAACAAACTTTATCGATGGATATAATCCATCCATTCCCCAGACAACATTTGCGACTTCATTCGTTCTCGTATTGACCAGATGTAGATGAGGATAAGAAACGATGCTGGATTCAACAAACGACAACTTTAATACATTATAATTTCTGTCTTCTAAAAATCCAATTTTTAATTCTTTACCTGGATTGTTGTACAGATCCTTTATTAAAGAATGTTTGTTCTGAAGTTTTTGTGCAACTTCGTTATCTGTTCCCTCAAGCAGAATATCCACAGCTGGTTTTGTTGGTCGATCTCTGCCTGTTCCGTTATCATCTCCCCAAGGTTCAAGGACAGAACTGCAGGATTGTATGATTGGTGTGAGCGATAAAACGCCAAGAGTTTTAATGAAATTTCTTCGGTGAATTTTGTTTAAGTTTTTCATTTTGTATCCCCCAATTTTTACCTGCTAATGTTTAGAAATAAATTTTGTTCCTTACATCATTAAGTTAGTAATAGAGAACTTAGAAAAAACACATTAGATGTTCTTATGCCATTATTTATGTTGGAAAGAATTTGAAATCGTTTGATAATTTTTTTCTCATTTATAAATTCGTTAAAAAATTATCAATCAATTGAGGAGGAAATTCAGAGTAATTGAATTTCATATTAATTGGAATATTTATCTACATAGTTCTTCAACTTTTTCTTGGTTTTTATATTTCCCGTTTTATCAAATCTGAAGATGATTATC
>JBNAWO010000164.1:0-4070 GCA_049699815.1 Ignavibacteria bacterium
CTTTTAGGAGCTGAAATAGCAAAGAAATATAATGAACATCCTATCGTTGTGAATGCAATTGCTTCACATCACGAAGATGTTGAAATGGAGCATCCAATTGCTGCAATTGTTCAGGCTGCAGATGCAATTAGTGGTGCCAGACCTGGAGCCAGAAGAGAACCACTTGAATCATATGTTAAACGACTTGAAAAATTAGAATCACTTGCAAAATCATTTGAAGGTGTTGCTAAGACATACGCAATTCAAGCAGGTAGAGAAGTTAGAGTTGTTGTAGAACATGAAAAAATTGATGATTTGAATGCAGAAAAACTTGCACAGGAGATTGCAGCAAAAATTCAGGAAGAAATGGAATTTCCTGGACAAATCAAAGTTGTAGTTATTCGTGAAGTTCGCAAAATTGCATTTGCGAAATAATTTTTTGATTAATGCCCAAAGACAAATATTTAATTGCGATAACTGGTGGACTTGGAACAGGTAAATCGCTTTTTGCAAAATACCTGTTTGAAAAAAATGAGGTCGTCATTAATTCTGATGCTGTGGCAAAGAAAATAATGACGACCAAACCTTTAGTAATTGAACAAATTAAAAAACTCCTTGGTAATCAGGCATATCTTTCGGAGAATGAGTTAAATACAAAATTCATTGCCTCTCAAATTTTTTCCAATCCCGACATTCATAAAAAGCTTACTAAAATTGTTCATCCTCCAACTATTGTAGAAATTCAACGTTTAGCACAAAAAGAATTTAATAAAAGGAATCGAAGAAGAGTATTTGTAGAATCTGCTCTTATATTTGAGGCAGGAATTGAAAAAAAATTTGATTACATAGTTTTAATCAAATCCGATTTAAATTTGAGACTACAAAGGACTATAGAAAGAGATAAGATTACACCAGATGAATTTTTTCAAAGAATTCAATTTCAAGTTGATCCCGATGAGGCTGAAGAACATTCACACTTCGTGATTTATAATAATGGTTCAATTGAAGAACTACATAAGCGATTTGATTTTGTTTATAACATTATCAAAACTCTTACAGAACAAAAAAGAAAATAAAGCTGGAGAGAAGCTGTGAGATTCCTGAATTCTGTCATTATCAAACTTGTGGAACTTTTCCCAAAATCTTTTATTTACCTTTTCGCATCTCGATACATCGCGGGCGAAAAACTCGAAGATGCAGTGAAACTTGTCAGAGAGCTTAACTCTAAAAAAATTTTAGCAACTATGGATGTGCTTGGTGAAGACACCACAAATGTTGAAGAAGCAAATTCAGCTGTAAAAGAGGCTATCCGAGTTTTAGAGACTATTAATACCGAAAAATTGAATTCAACTCTTTCAATAAAATTGACACAAATTGGTTTGAAGTTAAGTTATGATTTATGTCTTCAAAATATGAAACAAATTTTAGATAGAGCAAAAGAATTTAATAATTACATTGAAATCGATATGGAAGACTCGAGTTGCACAATTGATACAATTAATATTTTCAAAGATCTTCGAAAAGAATATTCTAATTGCGGAATGGTAATGCAGGCCTATCTTAGAAAAGGTGAAGATTATTTGAAAGACACAATTGAATTTTTAAGAGGAAGCAGTGTTCGATTATGTAAAGGTATTTACAACGAACCACCAGAAATTGCTTTCAAAGGAAAACAGGAAATAAGAAATAATTACCTGAAATTGCTTGAATATTTATTAAAAGAAAATATTTATGTTGGTATTGCAACTCACGATATAAAATTAATTAATGGTGCAAAGGAGCTAATTAAAAAATATAACAAGTCAAACAATGATTTTGAATTTCAGATGCTTCTTGGAGTTAAAGTCGATTTGAGAGATAAATTAGTTGCTGAAGGATATAAAGTTAGAATCTATGTGCCTTATGGAACTCATTGGTATAAATACAGCATAAGAAGAATGAAAGAAAATCCTGAACTTCCTATTGCTATAATCAAAAATATTTTTGCAAAAAGAAGATGATAGTTTTAGGGATCGAAACATCTTGTGATGAAACATCAATCGGAATAATTGAAAACAATAAAATTATTACAAACGAAATCTTCTCACAGAAGATTCATTCTGAATTTGGCGGGGTTGTTCCGGAAATTGCCAGTCGTGCCCATCTCCAAAAAATTTTACCTCTTTTGAGTGACGCTCTAAAATCCGCTTCGATTAAATTGGAAGATGTTGAGATTATTTCAGCTACAGCCGGACCAGGTCTGATCGGTGCGTTGATTGTTGGTTATTGTTTTGCAAGTGGTTTAAGTCTTTCTCTAAATGTTCCTTTTGTTCCAGTTAATCACATTGATGGGCATTTATATTCCGTTTTTTTAGAAAATGGTGAAATCCATTTCCCTTATGTTGCATTGCTCGTCTCTGGTGGAAACACTGCTTTATATTTAATTGAAGATTTCTACAAAGCAAAACTTTTAGGAAATACACTTGATGATGCAGCAGGTGAAGCATTTGATAAAGTAGGTAAATTATTGGGTCTGAAATATCCTGCCGGCGCTGAAATTGAAAAACTTGCGAGTGAAGGTGATGAAAATTTTTATCAATTCCCGGTAGCTGATGTTAGTGGGAAATTTGATTTTAGTTTCAGCGGTTTGAAGACTTCCGTTCTAAGATTTCTCCAAAAGTATTTTCCAAACGGAATTGATTTTGAATCTAAAAAGAATATTGCAGCATCATTTCAAAAAGCTGTAATATATGCATTGGTAAGAAAAACATTAAAAGCTGTGGATGAATTTAGAGTAAAAAATGTTGCCATTGTTGGTGGAGTTGCATCAAATAAAACTCTTCAGATGAAATTAAGAAATAATTTAAGAGATAATGTAAGATTATTTGTGCCCTCACCAAGACTCTGTACTGATAATGGTGCAATGATTGCATTTGCTGGTTTGAAATCTTTCCAAACAAATCATTATATCCAATCAAAAATCACTCAACCTTTTCCAAATTAATCATTATGCAAGGAGTTAAACTAAGCGAAATACTTTCAACAGAAGATTGGTTAATTGTTTTAGCTACTTTTATCTTTATTCTGATGTTTGGGTTGAACTGGTTTTTTAATAATAATGATTTGACTAGAACTGAACCGATTAAAATTCATATAAAAAAAGGAATGAGCTTTTCTCAAGTTGCCGATACTTTAAAGAAATATAAATTAATAAACTCGAAAACTGCATTCTTAGCAACAGGAAAGATTCTTGGTGCTGAAAGAAAAATTAAAAGTGGCTATCATCTTTTGAAATATGGCTTATCTAATTATGATTACATAAATGCACTCGTGACTGGAAAATATTTAATTAATATCAGGGTTACCATTCCTGAAGGGTTGACATTAAAAGAAATTGCAACTTATTTCGAACAGACTTTTGATTTTACTGCTGATGATTTTTTGAAAGTTGCAACTGATCGATCTTTACTTAAAAGATTTGAAGTAGATCACGATTCGTTTGAAGGCTATTTAATGCCAGATACTTATGAGTTTTCAGAGCTTGATAATCCAGAATTAGTTTTAATTAGACTCGCAATGGAGTTCAAAAATTTTTATGATGATAAAATAAAATCATCTGAAAAAGAAGTCGGTTTAACGAAAAATCAAATTGTGACTTTAGCATCGATAATTGAAGGTGAAACAAATTTTGTAGATGAGATGCCTCGAATTGCTGGTGTATATCTAAATCGACTTAAAAGGGGAATGAAACTTCAAGCAGATCCGACAGTTGCCTACTCAAAAGGGGATCGACCCAAACGAATCACATTTAAAGACTTACAAAATGATTCGCCTTACAACACATATCGCATTTACGGTTTACCACCAGGACCAATAAATTGTCCTGGTCGTGATGCTCTGCTTGCAGCAATAAATCCTGAAAAACATAATTTCTTATATTTTGTCGCTTCGGGAGATGGTAAAAGTCATATCTTTGCGCGAACTTACTCAGAACATCAAAAAAATGTAATAAAATTTAGAAGACTGACAAGATGAATAAGATAATTTCATTTTTAGTTTTTTCTATATCTATTTTCTGGGGTTGTGCAAATCAATTACCGCCTGGTGGTGGC
>JBNAWO010000165.1:0-4039 GCA_049699815.1 Ignavibacteria bacterium
ATATGTTTACGATCTCTTATGGGAAAACGGAAAGGTTGCTGGCGTAAAATTCGAACACAATGGTGAACCAAAAGAAGTTAAAGCAAAAATTGTAATTGGTGCTGATGGAGTTGAATCTCGCATTGGAAGATTTGCAGGAATTAAAACCCACACAAAAATTTCTGATATGGAATGTTGTGTTCAGTTTACTGTATCGAACATTAATGTAGATTCAAACGCCTGCTATTTTTATTTTGGAAGTGAGTATTCGCCAGGAGGTTATCTATGGATTTTTCCAAAAGGATCTGATTCTGCAAATATAGGATTAGGCATTGGTGGTGATAAAGCAAAACATCGTTCTCCAATTTCTTATATGAATCATTTCTTTGAAAAAAAATTTCCTTCTGTTCCAAAGTTAACAATGATTTCTGGTGGTGTTCCCTGCAGTTTAACTTTATCTGAAATTGTAAAAGACAATGTGATGTTGGTGGGTGATGCGGCTCGTCAAGTTAATCCACTCTCAGGTGGTGGAATAACAAGCGGAATGATCGGTGGAAGCATTGCCGGTGAAATTGCCGGTCGGGCTATCAAAGAGAACAATTTCAAACTCTTAAATGAATATCCTAAAATCTGGTATCATAGAGTCGGGAAACGACATGAGATTTATTACAAAATCAAAAACGCTATTTACAATTTTTCTGATGAAACTTTGAATAGCATTGCTCACTCAGCAATTAAAATCCCTGAAAACGAGAGAACCTTACTTTCAATATTTAAGATTGCTCTTTTCGATAAACCATCTTTGCTTTTTGAATTCGCAAAAATCTTTTTCTATTAAACCTAAAAAATTTGTTTTGAATTGCAATTCAATTTTGAATATAACTATAAGATTTAGTCTTAATCTTTTATAAGTAAATTAAGTTTTAAAGATTTAGCAATCTTTTAATTTCAAAACCCCAAGCAATTCCCAATCTTCAGGTCTTCCTTTAGTTTTAAAAAAACCCATCTTTGATATTTTGATTTCTTTAGGAATATCCTGTAAAGATTTTTCAATTACTTTCAACTTAACTTCACTTTTCTCAAATGAATAAAGCAAACTGATATGAGGATGAAAATTTTCGAAATCTATTTTGATGTTGAAAACTTTAGTTGCAAATTCAAAAATATTTTTGAGTTCAGTGCTTTTGTCTATTTCAATAAACAAAGAACGATAAAACTCATAGGAATAAGAAACTTTTTTGGTTTCAACTTTAAATGACTTTAAATGTGAAAATTGTTCAAACTTTTTTAACAATTCAGATTCATTACCTTCAAGTCTAGAAATCAAAGTAATATGAGGGATGAATTCGGGCGAATTAAATTGAGAGCTGAGTTGATAAATAATTGATTGGAAGAAGTCTTCAATATTTTTTTCAAATAATAACCAGATAGAATAACCTTTAGCTTCAGGTATTTCCATTTTTATTTTTCCTGATGTAATTCAAAGTGTTTCTTTCCCAGAAAACACCATCTCCATAACCTTGAATTGATTTATCTTCTTCAGCGAGTTTTAGTCTTTTTTCAGCTACACAACAATAATATTCATCAATTTCGACTCCGCTAAATTTTCTATTTAATTTTTTGGCAACCACAGCAGTAGTTCCTGAACCCAAAAATGGATCGAATACAAAATCACCTTCGTTTGAACTTGCAAGAATAATTTTAGCTAAAAGTTTCTCGGGCTTTTGTGTTGGATGATCTGTGTTTTCAGGCATTGACCAGAATGGAACTGATATATCAGTCCAGATATTGGATGGATAAGTTAATCTAAAACCATCTTTCCAATCTTTAGGATTTCCATTTTCATCTCGATACGGGGCAATTACTCGTCTTTTCAATTTCACTTTATCAGCATTAAAAACAAAGTCATCTGAAACTGTGCAAAATAAAATATCCTCGCTGCAATTTTTCCAATTTGATTTTGCTCCTCTACCCTTCTCTCTCTCCCATGTGATTCGATTTTGAATTTTTAAATACTTCTGAGCAACATCTTGAATAAGATAAGTTGAACGCCAATCACTGCAAATATACACCGATGCATGAGGCTTCAGTATTTTGAGTAGTTTAACAAGCCAGCCCTCAAACCATTCTTTATATTGTTCAGGTTTAAGTGCTTTAAAATAGTTTTTTGAGTTTTGATTAATAGAAAAATTTTTATCAAGGTTATAAGGCGGATCAATAAAAAGTAAATCAACAAAATTCTCTGGCAAATAATCCAATATCTGAAATAAGTCTTGATTGATTATTTTATTCTCAATAAACGATGGTAAAACCGGTTTATTGAGCCGAATTAAATTTTTCTTATAAAAATTTATTTCATCATCTGTCAGTCTTATTGTCCGGTTTCTTGGCGCTGGTTCTTTCATATCGTTAATATCATCAATGATGGGCTTTTATTGAAAAAGCATTTTTACTATGAGTGATTTACATCCCATAGAAAATTTTCTTCATGTTCTTCATTTCTTACTGCTTTTAAAATTTTTTGATAATCATCTCTTTTCACTTTGAATTTCACTCGTACCTTTTCATCGACAAAATCACTTTCAACGCTTTCAGCAAACCTCTGAATTAAAGATAACTTTTCAGATTCATCAGGTGAGAGGAAAAGTTCTTCTTCAACATAATTTTCCTCAATAAACTTTTCAATTCTTTCTAACAAAGAGTTTATATTTATCCCTCTTTCAGCTGAAATGAAAATCGCAGCAGGATATTTGAAGCTTAAATATTCTAACAATGATTTATCTTCTAATAAATCAATCTTATTAAAAACAAGTAATGATTTATTTTTATCCGCTTTTAGTTCTCTCAATGTATCTTCTACAACTTGAATTTGCTCTTCACGATTTGGATGACTTGCATCAACTATATGAAGTATTAGGTCAGCATAAACAATTTCAATCAATGTGCTTCGAAAAGAAGCAATTAGATTTGGTGGAAGTTTTCTTATAAATCCAACAGTATCTGATAACAAAAACTCATAACCTTTTTTCGTTCTTACAAGTCGTGTGGTTGAATCAAGAGTTGCAAATAACTTATCTTCGACCAGAACATTGGCATTAGTTAAAAGATTCAGGAGTGTTGATTTACCCGCATTGGTGTAACCTGTTAAAACTACTTTGAAAAACTTTTCTCTATGTTTTCGTTGAGTATTTCTTTGTGTATCAATCTCTTTGAGTTTGTTTTTTAATATTGCAATCTTTCTTTTGATAATTCGTCGGTCAGTTTCAATTTGAGTTTCTCCTGGACCTTTTGTTCCAATCCCACCATATTGTTTAGAGAGGTGAGTCCACTGTCTGGTTAATCTCGGCAAATAATATTCATATTGAGCAAGTTCAACCTGAGTTTTTGCTTCTCTCGTTCTTGCATGTGAAGCAAAAATATCCAGAATAACCGCTGCTCTATCCAACACTTTGCATTTTGTCAAATTCTCAAGATTTCGTATTTGAGTTGGCGTTAATTCTTCATCAAAAATAACTGCACTGATTTTATTTTCCTGAACAAATTGAGCAATTTCTTCTGCTTTACCTTTGCCAATTAAATAAGCAGGATTCGGATTTTTCAAATCTTGAATAAAAACTTTTACAACTTCAGCACCAGCAGTTCGACAGAGAAGTTTCAATTCATCAAGGTGATCAAAAACAACTCTCTTATCTTGCTTCGGTAAAATTGCTCCAACTAAAACTACTTTTTCCAGTTCGTTTGGTTTTATTTCTAACATATTTTTCTAAATTTTTATCGGTTCAATATTTTTCAAATCATTTTTTGATGCACGAGCAATAATCATTTCAATAATCAAACATAAGATTGCAAGAATTAAAAACAATTTCCAAAGTTCCGTTCCATATCTTTCCTGTGAAATTACATCAATTGGATTTACATCGGGGTTAAAGATTTTCAGCCTCGTTTCGGGAAATGATACCTTCGCAAAATTTTTAAGTTCCTTATCTTCAAGCTTAGCTAAATCTGATTCCCGTGCATCAATGTTCACAGAAATTAGTCCGATAAGATTTTGATCTTCGAA
>JBNAWO010000166.1:0-3999 GCA_049699815.1 Ignavibacteria bacterium
TGCCAAGTAAATGGATTACCGAAATCCCAGAAACCATCGCCGGGAATTACTCCGATTGTGTCTCGATTTGTATTGTAATATTGAAGTGGTGGATTAGTTATATCTTTTGGTTCTTGATAATCTTTCCAGTTCAATCCATTAGCATCGGCTCTAAGCTGTGTAAAAAATCTTGAGAACTTTACTTCATAAAAAGTTTTTGCACTCAAAGTGTGAGTTAAACTGATTATATGAAAGAGATTATTATGTGTGTAAACATTCGCATTGTCGAGAGTATATTGAAATTCATATTGATAACCGGGGCTTGGCTCAACATATTCTAAATTTGTTTGAAGCGATTGTGAATTCTGATTAATACTTACTGATTGATTAAATGAATATGAGATTTTGAAAGTAGGACTGACTTTATAAGTTAATTTTCCTAACCAGAACCAACTATTTTCCTGACGAAGAGCAAATCTTGATCCATAAAAAATAGAAGAATATAATTTCTTAGCTTTTGTCTTCACCCATCCTTGAGTAATTCCATCGCTAAAACCACCATAAAAATTTCCATAGAATGTAATCTCGCCTGGAATTTTGATTCCCATTGATGGAAAAATATAAGTTGTGATTGGTTCTGGTCCAGATAAACTAGCTTCAATTATATCTGTATTAAATGAATAAAATGAGTTTTTATTAAAACCAAAATTGTCTTTTTTCCAAGAGAACGAACCGTGAAAATCTCTCCCACCCTCACGTGTTCTTACATTAATCACACCAGAAGTTGCCTGACCAAATTCAGCATTGAAACCACCAGTAATAACTTCAACTTCCTCAATTGATGAAGCACTGAGTTGTAAGCCAAAGCCAGTTCCCGCCAAAGGATCTTGAATTGAAACTCCATCAAGCAAAAAAGCATTTTCATATGATCGACCGCCACGAATGTGAACCGCATTATCAGAAAGAACAACTCCAGCTTGTTGAGTCACCACATCTTTAATATTTTCAACTAATGCAACTTCAATGTCTTCTTTTGAAATCGATTTTTTACTTGCTGTTTCTTCAACATCAATTAATGGTTTTTCTCCAATTACAACAACCTCGCTTCCGAGAGTTAGAACCGTTTCTTCCATTTTTACATTTAAGACTTTTCGTTCACCTGGATTAATTTTAACACCAGTAAATTGGACTAATTTGTAACCAATCAAAGAAACATCGATGTTGTAGGTACCTGGATTTAAATCACGAATGGTGTAATTTCCATTTATATCTGTCGCTGCACCGTAATATGTTCCTTTAATTACAACATTAACACCTGGAAGCGGATCACCAGTTTTTGCATCGGTTACTTTGCCAGTTAGTATTGCTTTTTCTTGCGACCAGAGAATTGAAGTAAACAGGATCATTAAAGCTATAATTTTCTTCATGGTGTAACTCCAAATTCACTTATAAAAACTTTCTGGAAAAATGATTTTACATTAGAAGGTCCGCCATTCAATCGATGCAAAGGTAATCCAATAAAAATTCTTCTACCCTCATTATCTTTAAATCCAATTATTGGATTGCCGGAAAGTCCAAGAGTATATAAACTCTTTGCCGCTGCTGAATTCGGGAAGAAAGTTCTAATTCGTGCAACTGGTGAAGGTGATGCATCCCTTTGAAGTTGTGGATAACCCAGTGAAGATCCTTCACTCGTAAGATTTACTGGTGTATTGATAGGAATAAAATTAATTGGTAATGGCGAGACACTATCAATAGGGAGAAAATCACCCAAGCTCCTTGTATCAAAAGTCTGTGGAAATATCATTGACAAAAGAGCCTTTCCACCACCTTCAGTATAATTTCTTAGTGTTAATTGTGCAATTTCAAGAGATGGATCATTATCAGTGAACCAGAAAATAGATTTGAATAATTTTAATGTTGCTGTGAAAGTTGGATTAATGAACTTTGGTAAAAGTAATCCAGGGGTTGTTGATGTTTTGCCATATTTAATATCAAGGTAATCAATTTTATTTCCGAGTCCTATACTATCAAACATTGAGAGATAAAATTTTTCAGCGTTATCAGAAATGGCATAATCATCAATTAATAAAATTTCTCCTTTAGGTTTTTTGACAAACCACTTTTTAGTTGAATCGGGCATAGTGATTGTTTTACTAAAAGCACCTGCAATATCTTTTACTTTTAAGTAAAATACATTGTGATTATCTAATTTTAAGTTCGGTAATTGAATTGGGAATTTCTGGTTTAGAGTAGATCCAAGATAAATATCCACATTCGTTAAATTTGAACTAAACGGTGGTTTCGCCATTATTGTAATGAAACTAACATAACCAGGCAATTCGATAAATGAACTTGTATCATTCAAAGCTATATAAATTTTTTCTACAGTTTCATTACCATCGATATCTGAAATATTCCAGGCAAAACTTGCAGCTGTAAAAGTCGTTTCTGGAACTTCGGAATTTTTCTGGAAAGAAACCTCAGGTGGAGTATTCTTAATTGGGAACTTAAACACTGCAGGCGTAGGATCAATGTTCCCAATATCAATAAAAGATTCACCTTCATCATAAAGTCCATTTCCATTTGAGTCTGTGAAAGGTTCAGGGCCATAATTCTCATTATTTCGAATAACTTGACTATCGTATTTCCTATTTCCTGAATTATCAACCGCAGCAACATAAAAAGTATAGGAAGTATCGCTTCCACTTATTGCAAGAGTAAAAACAGAATCGGTTTTTGTAGTAAAGCTCCATGGTTCATTTTCCCATTTGATATAATACCCAATTACAAATCCATCAGGATCATCCCCCCACCAATTCACAGTTAATTTACTTTTCTGTTTGCTAATTCCGTAAAGTGTATCAGGGAATAGAAAAATTTTTGTTTCTGGTGGCAGATTTTCAATTCTGTTCCCTACCGTTGATTCTGAGCAAGAATAGAAAATAGAAGTAAGAATTAAAATTACAATTATGGTGGAAAATCTTTTCATAAAATTTCTTTTTTGGTTTTTAATGCTCAAAAAAGTCAGACCTTATTATTGATACATAAGGAATTGTCAGACACAATTCTATGTCTGACAATTCCAAACTTTGTAAATTACTTAATTAACATCATTTTCTTAACCGCAGAGTATTTATCCGTCTTCAATTGATAAAAATAAACACCACTGCTTAAATCATTCGAATAGACAAAATATTTATATAATCCCTTAGTTTGAAATTCACCATTTACTAAAGTCTTAACCTCTCTTCCCATCAAATCATAAATTTTCAATGTAACATTTGAAGCTTCTGGAAGATTATATTCAATTACTGTTGAAGGATTAAATGGATTTGGATAATTCTGTTTCAAAACAAATTTATCAGGTAAAATTTCATGCTCCACTCCAGTCTGATAGCCCACAAAATCATCTTCCTTTCTTGGAACGATTTTATAATTACTGAATGAAAAGAATAAAATTCCTTTTACTGTTGTAAATCGATCTCCCACATTTAATGGAATTGTTTTATTTGCTGGTAATGTAGTTGACCAGTTATTATGGTAAGGATGTGGACCTTCTTGAGTTTCTAATCTTAAATTTCCAGTTCCATCATTAATTAAAACTTCACCAAAGTTACTATTTCCACCACCACTAGGACCTGGATTTCCATCAGCGTTAGTGTTAGTAACAGTTACATTATTAAATTTAATCAAAACACCTTCCCACATTTCAGCACTTAATGTTCCTTTTGCTTTTCCACCGATTTCTCCAGTGGTTAACAATTGAGCTTCTGGTTCCGGATTATTTGTTGAATTAACTACCAATTGTGTAACTGAATCAATGGCAGTGTGAGAGTTAATCTCTCTAATCAATCCCGAAATAGTTACATCCTGACCTTTTCTTAATTCGTCACCTGCTAAACCGGCAACCCAGATCCCGCTCCACGGACCTATATCATTCTGAATGTAGGCTCGTCTTGATACTGAACTTCCGTCACCACGTAAATCTGATGTGTCAGCTGTAACAATTCCTCGTAG
>JBNAWO010000167.1:0-3901 GCA_049699815.1 Ignavibacteria bacterium
TATCGAGCGGGATTTGATTTCAACTCAATTCTCGGGTGAACATTACTTACCGTATTTAAAGGATTCAAGAATTAACTGGAGATTTTATTTGAATAATTCCAAAAAAATTGAACCAGATTATCGAAGAATTATTTACGCAAGAGACATTGGTGATAATGGACCATTTGCTGCAGTTTTGGGGTTTCAAGCAAATTTAAAGAACGGTGGTAGATTTTTCTCAAATTTAAATGACAAATCTCGTGGTCTGTCACTTGATTTTAAGACAAAGTTTTATTCTGCTAAAGTTAAAATTGGGTTTTCCTATGAATATGCAAAGAGAGATTTTGCTTCCAGATTAATTAGTGTGATAATTAACGCTTCTGGAAATGGATTAACAGATTTTAGTTTACTCTACCTTCCACCAGACAGAATATTCAATCCAGAAAATTTCAGAAGAAATGGTTTTTCTATTGGTGAGTATGTGAATGGAACAAATAATTACTCAGCATCGGAAAAAATCTTTGCAAGTTATGTGATGACAGATTTACCATTAAATATTTTTGATAGGGAATTTAGTCTCATAAGTGGTTTAAGATTAGAAAATGCTTCTCAAACAATAAATTCAATGGACAATAGTGGTCTGGTTCCAATTTATAATCAAAATAAGAATCTTGATTTGTTACCTTCATTAAATCTTCTCTACAAATTCAATGAAAATACAAATTTAAGAGTATCGTATAGCCAAACACTCAATAGACCAGAATTAAGGGAACTTGCACCTTTTGCTTATTTTGATTTTGCAACTCAAACTTCCTTAAAAGGCAATCCTGATCTAAAAAGGTCTTTTATTAGAAATTTTGATTTAAGAATTGAGAATTTTCCGGCCCCTGGAAAGTTAATTTCAGCGAGTGTTTTCTATAAAAATATTTCTAATGCCATTGAAAAAGTGGTTGTAACTGGAAGTGCACTTGGTTCTGAAAGAACTTTCATCAATTCTGATAAAGCAGAAATTTACGGTTTTGAAATTGAAGGAAGAATATCCTTCGGCTTTATTTATGAATATTTAGAAAATCTTTCAATTAATGGAAACTATACAAGAATAAAATCTTTAGTAAATGTAAAAGGGACTGAAACCACAATACCAAGAGAAAATAGACCTCTCCAGGGACAATCTCCTTATGTAATTAATTTAGGTTTGTTTTTCATAGAACCGACAATTATGACTTCACTAACTCTTACTTACAATAAAATCGGTGAACGAATTGTTGAAGTAGCTACTGCTTATCAGGATGATGTAATTGAAAAGCCAAGAGATATCCTTGACTTTAAGTTAACTCAATATCTTTTTAGAGGACTAAGTTTGAACTTCTCAATAAAAGATATTTTAGCAAAAGATGTTCAGTTCGTTCAAGAGAACTTGCCGGCAAGAATAATTAAAACTAACTCTACTTATTCACTGGGTCTAAATTATAAACTAAATTAAGGAGATAAATTTTATGAAAATCAATCTATTACTTATAGTTCTTTTAGTTATCAACGCAAATTTATTTGCTCAGCTTGCACCAGTTGATAGTGTCATTGAAGGAAATATAAATTCAAATGCTTACCTGTCAAGCACAAAAAAATATCTATTGAGGGGATTTGTTAATGTTAATCCTCCAGCAGTTTTAACAATTGAACCTGGAACAATTATTTATGGTGAGAGGGATTCTAAAGGTAGTTTAATCATTAATCGTGGGGCTAAAATAATTGCTAATGGAACTAAAGAAAGACCTATTGTTTTTACAAGTCAACAACCAGTTGGACAGAGGAGCCCTGGAGATTGGGGCGGAATTATAATCGCTGGGAAAGCAACTATTAATGTTCCTGGTGGAACTGCAACAATAGAAGGAGGAACTGGAACATTATACGGTGGCGGGACAACTCCTGATGATAATGATAATAGTGGGATTCTCAAATATGTGAGAATTGAATTTCCCGGCATTGCATTTTTACCCGACAATGAAATTAATGGATTGACCCTTGGTGGTGTAGGAAGAGGTACTGTAATTGAAAATGTTCAGGTAAGTTTTTCTGGAGACGATTCTTTTGAATTTTTTGGAGGTACGGTTAACGCAAAGAATCTGGTATCATTTAAGTGTGTAGATGACGACTTTGATATGGATTTCGGGTATTCAGGTAATTTACAATTTGCCTTTGCCTTAAGAGATCCAAACATCGCTGATATTTCTGGATCTAACGGTTTTGAAACAGATAATGATGGAACAGGCACTTACAATTCTCCAAGGACTCTTCCAGTGATTTCGAACTTCACAGTCATTGGACCTATGGTTGATACATCCTTTACTCAATACAATCCTAATTTTAGAAGAGGAGCTCATATTAGAAGGGCAGCACAAACTTCAATCTATAACTCAATCGTTATGGGATTTCCAATTGGATTGCTCCTTGATGGTTCTGCTGTCAGGCATTCAGCAACGGGTGATACATTACAAATTCGAAATTCAATCTGGGCTGGTTTACGGGCTGGAAATGGAATAATTACCAATCAACAAGGTTTTGATGTTCAATCATGGTTTGATACACCGTCATTTGGCAATAGGAGATTTGTTCAACCATCACAAGTTGGTTTAATTGATCCATTTAATCTAACCAATCCCAATCCTGTTCCGTCAACAAGTTCGCCGGCAGCAAGTGGTTCGAGCTTTTCAAATCCGAGACTTTCTTCATCTTTCTTTGTGCAAACTACTTACATAGGCGCTTTCGACCCAAATGGTCCAAGATGGGATGAAGGATGGACAAATTATAATCCACAATTTACTAATTATGCAACCAGTGCTGATGAGTATGATACTGGTATAAAAACATTTGAGCTCTTCCAGAATTTTCCAAATCCATTTAATCCATCAACAACTATTTCATTTGTACTTTCAGAAAGTGGTTATACAACATTAAAAATCTATAATTCATTAGGACAGGAAATTAAAACATTAGTGAACAGTGAACTTGAGCCTGGAAAATTATATAGTGTAAGTTTCGATGCAACTAATTTAACCAGTGGAATTTATTATGCTCAATTAAAAACCGGGAAAAATTCAAAAGTTATTAAGATGAGTTTGATAAAATAAAACTTCCTTGGTTGATATCACTATGCCCTCCAATTTATTGAGGGCATAGTGAACTTTTTGTTTTCTGAGTTCCAATGGAGAATTATAATTCAGAATAATTTAAATTTCATTATTTCACTTCATATAACTTTACAAATATTTCTTATATTTAATAAACTTTCTTCATAAGGCTAAAAGTACATAAAGTTTGAAAAGAAACATCCTTTTAATGGTTTATTGTTTGAGAATAAATATTAAGATTATTTTTGAAATGTAGTGCATACTTTTTATTCAATATGTACATTGAATTAAAACTATTTTTTTTCAAATATCTATTTCATAACTTTAATTATGATATTGAAAATAAAATTGTTTTTAGTCTTTTTTTGTTTTCCTTCAATTATTATGTCTCAAACATTTAGTATAACGGGAACAGCAAGTGTTAATATGATAAAACCGCTTTCGATTACAGCAATTAATAGCTCCATAAATTTTGGAGAGATTATTTTATCGGGTTCTGCTTTTATTTACACTCTTCATCCTTCGCAAGGTGCAATTTTTAAGATCGAGGGACATCCAAATAGAAATGTCGTGATTTCTTATAATTATTCATCCCTTTCCAATGCTCAATGGGTTGCTCAAAATGGTGGAACAGTTGGCTCTTTAAATTTTACTCCAAATGTTGTGCATACTGGTTCAAGTCCTGTTTACGATTTACCTGAACCTGTGATGAATGGTGGTTCATATCCATTACCAGAAGTTGATCGAAATGGAATTCTTTATATCTGGATAGGTGGTTCATTGAATATACAATC
>JBNAWO010000168.1:0-3897 GCA_049699815.1 Ignavibacteria bacterium
TGAATATATAGAATCTGTAAGAATTTATAGCTTCGATAACTTAAAAAATTTATTTGAAAGCAATGGGTTAATTATCCAAAAAATATTTGGCGATTATTCAGGGAATGAATTGAAAGAAAATTCACCAAGAATTATAATTTTTGCTCAAAAGAGATGAGACATTTTAGATTCATTTTCTTATTTATGATATTTATTGGATGTGATATCTTCAGAACAAGAGAGCCTGAAAATCCTGTTCAATCAAGAAATACCTGGATACCAGCCACTACTATAGATGTGCTTTTGGATAATTTTAAAAATTCATTAAGCGAAAAGTCCACTGAAAACTATTTAAGATGTTTAGCCGACTCAACTTTAACTCGAAAATCATTTGAATTTATTCCTTCAGCAGAAAGCTATGCAAATTATTCTGTGATTTTTTTAAACTGGAAGATACAAAGCGAACGAATTTATTTTGAAAATTTGAAATCTAAACTTAAGGATGAAAGTGGGATTACTCTTTCACTTTTTAATGAAGATAGAGGAACAATTCAGGGTGATAGTGTAAATTATTCAGCAGATTATCTAATTATTGCGAATCATTCTATTGAAAATTTGCCTAAAGAATTTCATGGACATCTTCAATTCACTCTGGTGCGAGATCTAAAAGGTGAATGGTCAATTTTAAGATGGAAAGATATTAAAAAGAATGAAAATCTTACCTGGAGCGATCTTAAGGGGAGATTTAGCTATTAGAAATAAATTTATCATTGGTAGTATAATTTTTGTTTTTACCGGATGCTTCAATCCTTTTGCACCAGCCTGGGAAGAATCTGAAGGTGCAAGTCAAGGATTAATTTCCGATCAAACAGATATTGAAGGAGTTTTTAAGAATTTTCAATATGCATATACATTTAAAGACACAACAATTTACGGTGGGCTTTTGGCTGATAATTTTGTTTTCGTTTATCGAGATTATGATAACGGTTACGATGTTTCCTGGGGACGGGACGAAGATGTAAGAATAACATATGCATTGTTCAATAGTGTTCAAAAAATCGATTTAATCTGGAATAATATTGTATCGAGTTCAATTGATTCATCAGAGGCAATTATCATTCGAGGTTTTAATTTAACTTTTACTTTTAATCCAACGGATATAATCCGAGTGGATGGTAGAGTAAATCTAACATTGGAAAAAAACAAAGCCACCAATAAATGGTTAATAACAAGGTGGCGGGATGAGTCTAACTTTTAATGAGGTAAAATATGCAAATTAAATTTGGTACTTCCGGCTGGCGTGCAGTCATTGCCGATCAATTCACTTTCGATAATGTAATTTTAGTTACACAAGCAATTTGTGATCTTCTAAAAAAGAACAAAGAAACTAATGCAGGAATCTTGATCTCAAATGATACAAGATTCTTAGGCGATGAATTCAAAAAAGTAGCTGCACAGGTTGTTGCATCAAACGGGATTAAAGTCTTTCTAACTGAAAGAGATACACCGACGCCTGTGATCGCTTTTGAAATTGTCAGAAGAAAATTAAACGGCGGAATTAGTTTTACGGCAAGTCACAATCCGCCTAAATATCAAGGTTTAAAACTTTTTGGTTCGCATGGTGGCTCCGCATTTACTCAAGATACTCAATGGATTGAAGCAAGACTAAAAGCCAAAAAGGTCAAAGTTGTTAAATTACAATCCTACGAATCCTTGGTAGAGAAAAAGAAAATTGAAGTGATTAATCCAAGAAGAAATTATTTGAATTACCTTGGAGATTTAATTGACATTAGAGCAATTTCAAAGGCAAAATTGAAATATGCTTATGATGCGATGTACGGAACTGGCCGTGACTATCTCGATACTTTTTTGATTGAGTGCGGATGTGATGTTAGAACTTTGCATCATTATGCTGATCCAAACTTTGGTGGAATTACTCCAGAGCCAACTCCCGAAAATCTTACAGAGCTGCAACAAATTGTAGCCAACGAGAAACATTTCTTTGGAGTTGCAACAGACGGTGATGCTGATAGATTTGGTATTATTGATAAAGACGGAACTTTCTTTGATGCAAATTACTTCTTGCCGGTTTTGTTGAAATACATTATTGAAACTCGACCAAATTGGTCAGGTAGTGTGGTTCGTTCACTTGCAACTTCTCATTTGCTTGATATAGTTGCATTTAAAAATAAAATCAGAGTTCACGAGACACCAGTCGGATTCAAATACATCGGCGAAATTATGACAAGAGAAGAAGTCTTGCTCGCTGGTGAAGAAAGCGGTGGACTTACTTTCTTTGGCCATGTACCTGAAAAAGATGGAATTGCAGCCTGTCTGCTTGCTATAGAATTGGTTGCAAAAACAGGAATGAGCCTTGGCGAACATCTAGATATAATTTATCGTGAATATGGAATGCGAGTTAATTTGAAGGAAAAAATTCTACTTGATGAGAAAGTCGCAGCAAAACTCGAAAAGATTTTGAAAGGAGTTCCACTTAAAAAATTACTCGGAAAGAAGATTATAAAAACAGATGTTCGTGATGGTTTGAAAATGATCAACTCCGAAGGTGATTGGTTATTGATTAGATTGAGCGGGACCGAACCAATTGTCCGTTTGTATGCTGAATCGAAGACACACGATAAAGCTGAAAAAATTTTAGAAGAAGGTAAAGCTCTTATCTAATGCGAATCCTCTTTTTATTAAAAGAAAGTCTGTCAGGATATAGGAGATATAAACTTTCCTTCTTCCTGACAGTTTTTTCTATTTTTATTGCCATAAGTCTACTTGGATTTTTTGCTTACCTATTTATCAATGCTCAATTGCTTGTGAATGAAATTCGAAATCGGGTTCAGGTTGAAGCATTTTTCTATAACTATGTGAGTGAATCAAAAGCTGACAGTTTAATCAATGAACTTTATAAGATTGAGGGGATCTCAAAAGTCAATTACATTTCAAAAGAAAAAGCTAAACAGAGGTTTATCAAAGAGACGGGAATTGATTTTAAAGAGGTGTTAAATTACAATCCTTTACCTGCTTCAATTACAATTGAAATTCAAAGTGACTACTTAAGTAAAGAATACATCTCAAATCTTAGAAAATTTTTAATTCAAACTAATCTAATTTCTGATGTGATCTATAATCAAGAATTTCTTGATGAAATTGAAGCGAGAACTTCAACTTTTCAAAAAATTTTAATAATAATTTTTACAATCGTTTCAATTTCAACAATCTTACTCGTTTCGAATACAATTCGACTTGCAATGCAAAATAAAATTGATGTAATAAATACAATGCGACTTGTTGGGGCTACTCACCTTTTCATTGAACTACCATTCTTAATCGAAGGAATTATCGTTGGATTTCTGGGCAGTCTTTTTGCTGCACTTTTTGTTTATGGATTACATATTTTAATTTCAAAACTAATCATAATTGAAGTATTGATCACAAAAAGAAATCTAATACTTCTATTAATCTCAACAGTCATTTTTGGCAGTTTGATTGGTTTTCTTGGAAGCTTTTTTACAATTAAAAAGTTCTTAAAAGAAAGTGCATTTCCAAAATAGAAATTAAGTTCAATTTTTATTATAATCATTTTTAGTAGAATAATTTTTCAAAAGGATGGCAGAAAATTTATACTCAAATGAAAATAGAATCCTTGAGACTTTAAGATTTCTTGATGAGATAAATGAATTACTTTCAAGTGAGTTTAATTCGAATATTTTTGAGAAAGTTATTGAAAGAAGTGGTGAGTTTTTTAAAGTAAGTAAAATTTATTACATCAAATGTTTCGGCATCAATTATTGGGAAGTTCGTTATTGCTGGAGCAAAGAAAAAGAAATATTTAAGTCTCATATTAGTGGGAATTGGGAAAATCTTGTTGCTCTTTATTCTTACCTTTCTACTGGCAATGTTGTAACA
>JBNAWO010000169.1:0-3845 GCA_049699815.1 Ignavibacteria bacterium
CTTGTTTGCACTTTCATCGGATTGTCCCAACGACCTTGTTATAAGGATGGTTTTACCATCCAGAGGATTTGATGAGACATTAGCTATGACAGACTCTTTTATGAAATTAAAAAGTTGATTGCGCTCATTGATAAGGACTTCATCATGAATATTTCTATGAATATTTCTCAACACAGTTGAGTAAATCATACCAAGAATTAAGTCTGAAGTAAAACAAATATCCAAATTTTTGAAAACTCTCGTTTCAACTCCTTCTTTCAAGATTTCTGAAAGCATTTCCTTCAAACGAGCAATAAGATGCTCAAGGTTTTTCGATTTCAATGTTTGTTTTTTTAACCGGGTTCTCTGGAAAATCAAGAAAAAATCTTTGTACTTAAGTAAAAACATAAAAAGATGAATTGTAAAGCCTTTTAGGTCTTCCAGAACCTCGACTTGTTCTTTGAATTTTTTTTCAAGTTCAGTTATTAATCTGTTTAACCTCGTTTCATTGATTGCGAAGTAAAGCTCTTCTTTAGATTTGAAGTAATTATAAATTGTTCCTTTTGCAATTCCTGCTTTTCTGGCAACCAGATCCATATTAACTTCGTGAAAGCCAAACTCACTGAAAAGTTGTGCGGCGGTGTCAATAATTAAATTTCGCTTTTCAAGTTTTTTTGTTGAGTTAACTTGATTCATCATTTTTTATAAATTTCATTAATAATTTCTTTTGCACCGGCATTTAATAATTTCAAAGCAAGTTTTTCTCCAAGTTTTTCTGGATTTCTTGAACTACCAGTTAATCTATGATAAAAACAAATTGAGCCATCGATGCTTAAAATCTTCCCTTCAATACTTAAAACATCTTTTTCAATTTTTGCATAACAGGCAATCGGGACCTGACATCCACCTTCAAGAATACGAAGGAATGCTCGTTCAGCACGAGTTTCAATTTCAGTCTTATGATGATTAATCCTGGAAAGTAACTGTAAAATTTCTGCATCATTTTTTCTGCATTCTACCGCTAAAGCACCTTGTCCAACTGCTGGTAAAATTAAACTCTTTGGTATGATTGATGAAATGTAATCTTGTAAATTAAGTCGTTCAACTCCAGCTCTTGCCAGAATTATTGCATCCCAGTCAGATTCTAAGAATTTTTTAATTCGTGTTGGAACATTTCCTCTCAAATCAAAAATTTGAAAGTTTGGATTAATATGAAGTAATTGAGCTTTTCTTCTTAAAGAACCGGTTCCAATCTTTGCATTGGGGTTCAATTTCTTTAATGAAATATTTTTTGATTTAGCAATCAAAACATCGTTTACATTGTGTCTTTTTGTAATTGCACCAATCGTAAGGTTATCGTCAATCTCGGTTTCAAGATCTTTTAGGCTATGAACAGCAATATCAATCTCACCTTCAAGTAGCTTTAAATCAAGTTCTTTTGTGAAAAGTCCTTTATCGCCAATTTTAGCAAGGGGGACATCTAAAATTTTATCACCCTTTGTTTTAATAATTTGAACTTCAATTTCGAGCGCAGGATAAAATTTTTGAAGTAGGTCTTTGACAAAGTTTGTTTGCCAGAGTGCGAGCTCACTACCACGAGTACCAATACGAATTTTATTTATCATCTCCATTTAACTGATTTTGAATATTGAACATTTCTTTGATAATGTTCAGGCGAAAATTTAAGTCGCCCTGTGAATCAAGTGTATCAGCTGCTTTCCTTAAATAGACGGTTGGATTGTGCAAAAGTTTATTAATAATCCTTTTTGTGAGTAACTCAAGATTTTCTTGTTGTTCAGGTAAAAATTTATTCTTAAAAAATTCATATTCCTGAAGTCTAATCTGTTCAAATTGTTCTCTTAAAGCTCTGATAAGTGGAGAAATTTGCAATGAATTATACCAGGAAAAGAGTTCAATCAATTCTTCCATAATGATCTTTTTGATCTTTGGAATCTGCGATTGTCTCCTCTCAAGATTTTGATTAACTATTATCTGGAGAGCATCTATATCATTATAAAAAACATTTTCAATATCTTTAATTGATGGATCGAAATCTCTGGGGATGGCAATATCTAAAATACAAAGCGGCTGATTTTTTCTTTTTGACATTACACTCAAAATATCGGATTTTGATATGAGCGGTTCGGGCGAACTTGTCGCGGAAATAATTATATCAAATTCGTGGAGTAAATCTTTAAATTCAATAAAAGGAATCACTGAGGTATTAAATTCTTTTGAGAGAATTTCCGCACGAGAAAGTGTTCGATTTGTGATGGTTATGTCTTTTACATTTTTTTGTTTTAAGTTCTGGAGCGTTAAGCGACTTGTTTCGCCAGCGCCAATCACAAGAACTTTCTTTTTCTTCAAATCCGAAAAAATCTTAGCTGCTAATTGAACAGCAGCGGCACTGATTGATGAAGGACCTTCAAACAATTCGGTTTCTGTTTTAACTCTCTTACCTACTTTTAATGCAGATTGAAAAACTTTCTGTAGATAGGTTCCAATAGAATTTTCTTCGCTTGCTATTGTAAATGCATCCTTAACCTGACCTAAAATTTGTTGATCTCCTATAACAAGTGAATCAATTCCAGCAGCGATATGAAAAAGATGATTAACCGCACCGCAACTAAAGTAATTTCGAAAATTAGCTGGAGATATGTTTTGTACTGGTTTTTTTTGAAGTAAGAATTCTTGAATTTCTTTATAGGTCAAATCAACTGATTTCGGGATACAATAAATTTCTGTTCGGTTGCAAGTCGATAAAATGCAAGTCTCATTAGTAAACTCATTTTGTAAAGATTTAATTAAATCTCGAATTTCACTTTCTTGAAGATTGAGAGCTTCTCTAAGTTCAATTGGTGCAGTGTGATGATTAATTGCAACAGCTATAATGTTCATTAAATTATCCTAAAAGAATTTATGAAATCCTGTAAAAACAAGATTTAAAATCGACATTGAAAAAAGCGTAATCACAAATCCAGTCAGAGAAAAATAAACAATTTTTCTTCCTGACCATCTGAAAAACCATCTACCTAAAATTCCAAAAGCATAGAATAACCAGACAATAATAGTTGCAACTAATTTGGGGTCGAAATATGAAGGTTCAGTAAATGCCTGTGGTAACCAGATAAATCCAATAATAATAGCTACTGTCAACATTACAAAACCAATCAGAGCGGAAACAATACTTAGATATTCAAGCAATTCCAGATTAGGCATTCTATTAAAAATTAAGCCAAACTTTTGTGATTTAATTTGCTTATAAAGTAAAAGATAAAGCAATCCATAAATTGCAGAAAAAGTAATTCCAGCATAACCAGTTAGTGCAGTAAAAACATGGACACCAAGATAAGGGCTTCGCAATAAATCTTTTACCTCCAACAAATCTTTTATATTGATGGAAGATATAGTTTGGAAAATAAGAGGAAGGAAAAGTATGAACGTTCCCGTATATCTAACATCGGTAACAATTTCAATAATGTAATATGAAATTGTAATTGCAAAAGCTAACAAAGTCATTATTTCAAAAACAGTTGTTATAGGCGTATGATTAAATTTAATTGTTCTTATCAGGAGATAAAAGAAATGAAATAAAATAGTTAAGAAAAGTGCAAGCCTTTTCCCTAAAGAAAGCTCTTTCTTATCATAAATAAAATTTAATAGATAAAAAAGAAAAGTTGTTCCATAAAAAATTGGTAGAAGAGAATTTAATGTGTGTATTAGATTTATCATAATTCTGACTGACTGGTCAGTTCAATAATATAAAAATTAAAAAAAATTAGCAATGGATAAAGTTAAATCTTCGCGGAGATCCTTAAAACAAAAAAGCCCTCTGATTTCTCAGAGGGCTTTTTAATTTTCACCTT
>JBNAWO010000170.1:0-3834 GCA_049699815.1 Ignavibacteria bacterium
CTGTAGCAATTCCACCTTGAGCATAATTTGTATTTGATTCTGCTTTATCTTTTTTAGTAACAATGTACACTTCAGCAAACTTTGAAATTTCAATTGCAAATCTTAAACCTGCAATTCCACTTCCTATAACTAAAACATCGGTTTTAATTCTCATAATTAAATCAAATATTTTAATACAACAAAACTAATAATAAGCAAAAACATAAATGCAATGGTAAGCTTATCGAGATATTTATCAATGAAATTCTTTACATTAGGACCAATAAAGTAGATTAAACATCCTACTAAGAAAAATCTTCCTGCACGACCAATTAATGAAGCAAATGTTAATGTAAATAGATCGATTGTTTTATTAAATCCAGCCAAGATAGTAAAAACTTTATATGGAATTGGTGTAAAGCCTGCTGTAACAATGGCTATAAAACCATTTTCTCGATATTTATTTAAAACATAATTGATTTGATGCTCAACTCCATAAAATTGAATTATTTTAATTCCAATTGTATCATAAAAAATATAACCGATTAAATAACCTAAGTACGCTCCAAGAACAGAACCAATAGTACAAATAAAAGCATAATAAAAGCTTCTCTTTGGATAACTTAAAGCCAGAATAATCAATAGCGCATCAGGTGGAATTGGGAAAAAAGATGATTCTATAAAAGCAAAAATAAATAACGCAATACTTGCAGATGGTTTATGTGCGAAACTTTCTACCCATTCTTTTAATGAATGTAATAAATTCGTAAATCTGGAGTAAACTCCCGTAAGTAATTTCAACATTTTTTTTCACCTTTAATTATAGATTTAAAATGGAAGGAATAATTATATCTTTCATTGTTATCAATCCGTATCGAGCATGCAACAAATTTGGAATTATATTAACCATCATTGAAACTGTCGCTATATCACCAGAAACTCCATTCTCTATTTTTAATTTTATCGGTGGATTGCCCTCAACCAGAATTGAATCATAATTATCTGAACCTTCTATACTTAAGATTAACTCCAATTCAACTACTTTCCTGTTCGCTGATTTACCAATCACTGAATGTTTTAAACCCGCAACTTCTCCTTTATTAATTTCAAAAAATCTAGTTTTGATTCTTTCTTTTGAAATAATTGGTTCAATTTTTTCTGAAAACATAGTTGCATCAAGTTTCAAATAATAGTTTACAAATTGAGCTGATTCTAATAATCCTTTATGACCAATTTTTTGTTCTTTAACGAGTTGATTAAAATCTATCTTTGATAACCCTAAACCTGCTTTTGTTTGTAAAGCTTTCCTACGTTTCTTTAAGTCCACAACTCTGATAATTTTAATTGATTTTACTTCGCTGCAGACACTTGTTAAAAAGACCGGCAATGTATCCATAACAAATCCCGGATTAACACCTGTTCCTAATACATGAACGAAATTTTCTTTAGCTTTTAGATCAATTTCTTCACTCAATTTTTTATGTTTTTCAAATGGGAAAAGCAATTCTTCGCAACTTGAAATTATGCTCGAATGATGTTCAATACATAAAAAAATGTCATTTGCAATTTCATTCAAGTGACTCTTTGAAGTTAAAATTGTGACTTCCGGTTCTAATTCAATCAAAGCTGTTTTCAAATCGTTATAAACTTTAATACCAAGTTTCTTTTTATTGATAAACTCACCCAAATCTTTTTTTGCCTTATTTGGATCAATATCGACTGCAGCAAGAAGTTCAAAAGATTTTTTTTGTAAAATAAGTTTACAGGTTTGAACTCCAATTTCTCCTAAACCAACAACTAATACTTTTATTTTAGCAGCCATTTTTAATCCCCTATTAATGTTTTTATAATTTCATTTCCAATAAATAATGAAACGAAAAAAAAACTGACAAAAAAATTGCTGCAAATTTCTTTTGTAATATAAAAACAAGAAACTTAATAATCAGATAGAAAGAGAATAAAATTAAGACTAACTCAATTCCTAAAACTGTTAATGCTTTGTAAAAATCTATTTGAAAAATGCTGGGATTCCTTGAAAAGAAATAAACACCAAAAAGCATTAACTCAAGCAAAAAGGTAAGAATACCAATGATCGAAAAATAAATAAAAGAATAAGCAATTAAAGAAAGAATATTTTTAAAACGCAATTTATGTTTAATGATTATTCCAATAGTAAACTTGAAAAATGCTGCTAACAAAAAAATAAAGACCAACCAAAATGAAAAAATATATAGAATCAATTTAAATATCGAAGTTGAAAGATTAATATCTAAAATTGCTAAACTGTAGAGAGAAATAATTGTTAATTTAATGACCAATAAAACTAACAAGAATATAATGTAATTTTTATGCTCAGAGAATAAAATTTTTTTTATTTCAAATTCTGGATTAAATAGAAGATTTAAAAAAGCTTCGCCAAAATTTATTCCTCTGATATTTTCTCTGATCAAACTACCACAACTTGAACATCTCAAATCAAGAATAAAATTTTCAGAGTTACAGATAGGGCAAATTATTTTATTCATTTTAGTTTTGAATTTTAATAACAACAAGTGGAGCGTTCTTTTCAACAACAATTCCGTGATTAATTTTAACTGATTCTACAATACCAGCAACGGGAGACTTTATTTCATTTTCCATTTTCATTGCTTCAATCTTTAATAGACCAGTTCCTTTGCCGACCTTGTCTCCAACATTAACTAAAATTTTTGATACCAAACCAGGCATCGGAGATTTTACAACGAAATTAGATTGAACTTTGTCTTGGTTAATTAAATTATTCTCAAATAATATGGTCGACGGTTTAATCACGAAAATTTGTCCTTTGTAATACAGTAGAATATTATCAGATTCATCTTTATCGATTATTAACTCAAAGATTTGCCTATCTTTAGTACACAAAAAATAGTTTTTCGATAATTGTTTAATTTTTACAGAGTTATTAAACTCTCTCAATTCCTCATTCTTAATTAAAAATTCTTTTAAATAATTTTTGATTTCAATTTTTGTAATCATTCCATAAACCTTCTGTTAATCCATACACTTTTCGATTTTTGTTTATTCATTTTATTGTATTGCTCAGAATTTGCAAGTTTCATATTTGAAACAATTTTACTTAATTCCAATAATTCACCTTCATTAAAATTCAGCCAATTGGTTCCATTCGATTCAAGATTTAATCGGTTGATATATTGAGTGTCAAATTTATTATCAATAAAATCGTTGTTTTCAAGTAGCCATAAATTAAATGGAATGTTCGTTATAACTCCAGCAATAATTGTCTCTTTTAATGCATTAACCAATCGAATTCTAGCTTCTTCACGATTTCTTCCCCAGGCGATAAGTTTTGCTAAAATCGGATCATAATAAATTGGAACATCTGAATATTGATCGATACCTGAATCGAAACGAACACCAAACCCAGATGGTTGACGGTATTCTTTTATTTTACCAAAAGAAGGGATAAAATTTTCGAATGGATTTTCAGCATAAATGCGGGCTTCAATTGCATGACCGTTAATTTTAATTTGATTCTGTTCAAAAGAGATTTTTTCACCGGCTGCAATTCGTATTTGTTCTTTTATGATATCAACTCCAGTAATTAATTCCGTCACAGGATGTTCTACCTGAACCCGAGTATTCATTTCAAGGAAATAAAAATTTTCTCTGTCAAAAAGAAATTCAACAGTTCCAGCGTTGTAATAACCACAAGCCTTCGCTGCATTTAAAGCAGCTTCGAGTAATTGTTCTCGTTGTTTAGTTGAAATTGAAATTGAAGGTGCTTCCTCAATAATTTTCTGATATCTTCTTTGTAGCGAACATTCTCTCTCAAACAAATGACGATAATTTCCAAAT
>JBNAWO010000171.1:0-3830 GCA_049699815.1 Ignavibacteria bacterium
TTTGCCTTTAATTACTCTTTCTTTTAAGGCTTCACTCATTAATTTTTTACCTGCGACAACTTCCTTAATTGATTGTAGTACTTCCATTGGTTTTGTTCTCTTAGTCAAATATCCACTTGCTCCCGCTTGCAAAACTCTCTGCTCGTATTGTTCTTCAGGATGCATACTAAAAACTAAAACAGGTAAATCAGGGAACTCGCTCTTAATTTGTTTTAGACAATCAAGTCCACTCATTTCTGGCATAGACATATCTAAAATGACAACATCAATATTTTTTGATCTCACCATTTGTATTGCTTCAATTCCATTTTCAGCTTCAGCAACGACTTTTAATTCAGGATCGTTTTCAACCATTTTACGAAAACCTTCACGCACAACAGCGTGATCATCTGCAATTAGAATTTTAATCATTTTTTCACTCCATCAATTGGTATTGTTAGTATGATACTCGTTCCTTTCTTGGGTATAGATTCAATTTTTAAATCTCCTTTTAGTGAATATGCACGCTCTTTCATTCCAATTAATCCAATCGAATTAGGATCAGAAAATTTTTCATCTGAAAAACCGATGCCATTATCTTTAATAACCATTTTAAAATCGCCATTTTGTAAATTTAATTCAACTTTCACCTTTGTCGCTTTTGAGTGTCTTGCAACATTTGTTAATGCCTCCTGCAAAATTCTATACACAATAGTTGAAATTGATTTTGATACATTTATATCGTGAACATTTTTTCTAAGGTTTGCTTCAATGCCGGTCCTTTTTTGAAATGCTGAGATTTCCCATTCAATTGCAGGAATAAGCCCCAGATCATCTAAAATCGCTGGACGCAATTCAGCTGATATTCTTTGAACTGATTCAATTAATTGATCAATTAATTTATTGATTCCATCAAGTCGTTGTTCAATTGATTTTTTTGACCAGCTTCGCATTGTTCGAAACGAAGAGATTTCAAAATACAGCGCTGTAAGTTGTTGACCTAAATGATCATGTATGTCCTGCGCTATCTTTGAACGCTCCTGTTCTCTAATTGTTTGTAAATGCAATGCTAATCTTCTGTACTTCTCTTCTGAAACTCTAATTTTCCTTTCATATTCTTTTTGTTCAGAAATATCTCTAAAAATACTCAACAGGACTCTTTTATTATCCTGTAAATCAATAAATGAGTTCGAGATTTCAACTGGAATTTCTTTACCATTCCATAATTTAATTGTTGTAATTTGACGGGTTGGTATCTGATTCCTTACTAAATTTTCTCTAAATCGTTGAATATCACTTTCGTTTTTTTCAAAATAACAAACATTATAATGTTGACCTACCAATCTTTCATAAGGCATCTCAACCAAATCACAAAAAGCTCGATTTACAAGTTTTATCTGTGCATTATCATCAATCAATCTCATTCCATCGGCAGAATTTTCCCAGACATTTCTAAACATTTCTTCATTCTGAATTAGGGCAAGTTCAGTAATCTTTCTCTGCGTTATATCCTCACCAATACTTGATAACCCAACAACTTCACCATTTTCATCAATAATTGGGGAAATTGTCAAATTGACCCACAATTGTTTACCATTTTTATGATAAAACAGGACCTCAGTAGATTGAGTTCTTTTTTGTTCTTGAGCTACAACACTTAGATTAAAAAATTTGGATCTTGTTACCTTATCTTCTTCTTTTATAATTAAACCTACTAACTTTTTACCAATAGCCTCATTAGCTTTATAGCCAAACAGATTTTCTGAACCAGAATTCCAGTATTTAATTATTCCAGATAAGTCTGAGGTAATAATTGAAATTGTTATTGAGCTTTCGAGAATGCTTGATAAAAATATATTTGTTTCTTGCAATTGCTTTTCGAATTGTGTAAGTCCAATAAGTCCGCCAATTGAACCAGCGGCAGTTTTTAAGACAGAAATTTCTGTTTCAGACCACTCTCTTTCATAAGTACAATCATCGAAACCAATGAAGCCCCAAAAATTTTTACCAATATAAATTGGAATAATTAAAATTGATTTAATACATTGAGGTTCAAGAATTTCTCTTTCGGGCTGAGACATAGTTCTAACAATTCCGGAGTAAATCTTCCCACTTTGAATATGTTCAAAAAGTGGCTTAGCATAAGGATGTGAGTAAGGTAAATTTTGTAACAATGGATTATCAATCTGTGGTTCAATTCCTTCCCTACACCACTCGAATTTTTGACTCATTAAAAGTTCGCCCGTTTCTGGAGCATTACTATTCTCAAAAACATAAACTCTATCAACTTCAGTTGCTTCTCCTAAAATTCTTAAAGCTTCTTGAATAGCTGTATTGTGATTGGGATTAGCAAGTAAAAGAATTGAAGCATCTGCAACAGCGGAGAGCAACGCATCTTTTCTTTTTAATGCCAATTCAGATTTTATTCTTTGAGTTACATCTCTTGCAATTCCTCTAATTGCACGGGGCTGTACGAATTCTTTTGTAATTGTGTTCTGGTACTCAAAAATTAGTTCTTGTCCATTTTTTGATTTAAGTTTTAATGTCCCTATTGCTGATTCTTTTTCGTCAAGAGAATGTATGTATCTGTAAAATTCATCATTTGGTATTTGAAATACATCCTGAAATCTTTGTCCTATTATATCATCAACTTTGTAGCCCAGAAGTTTTTCTACGGCTTGATTAATTTTAAGAATCTTTCCATCAAATTGATGAATGTAAACAAGATCAGAAACATTATTAAAAAGATCCGCATACATTTTTTCAGATTTGCGGATTTCATTAAATTTTTCTTGTTGAACACGGATTAATTTTTTATTGCTAATTAAAACACTGACTATAATAAGCCCAATAAATATGAATAATGTAATTATTCCAGCTAAAATCAACCACCAGATTTCGCTTGATATCGTTGCCATATAAATGTTATCGTATAAATTGACCAAAGTAATATAATTAGAACGTTATGAATTAACCAGACATCAAATTCATTGCTCAAAGCAAAGACAAACAAATTCCCGCCATAATAAATCATAAATCCAATTGTCAATAAAAATCTGTAATCACTTAATTTAATTATCAAATTTTCTGAAAGATACTCGGTTAAATAAATGGACGAAAAAATCAGTAAAAATATACATTCAATAGTTAAAGTATAACTGTCAATTTTAGTAATGGGTTCAAAGAACATTTTGATAAGAATTACTATGCCTAAAAATACAGGAATAAGAAACAGAATTATTTTTTTGAAATATTTCCTTTCAGTTAAAAAATAGAAATAATAACTGAGAAAAATAAATTCAATTATAGTATAAATATGAAACATCGGTAAACTTGATTTTTTTAAGAAATAAACAATCATTATATCAAGTATATTAAAAATAAAACTAATCCAAAGAAGATATGTAATCGTTTTTAGACTTTTAGAAAAATATTTGTAATTAATAATTGAAAAAATAACAGGTACAATAATCAATGAAGAAATCACTAAAAATATGAAATTCATTTTTTCATATTTACTGATTTAACTCTGAATCAGAGGGACAATACGGTGGACAAGGAATTATCCTTTCAAGAATAATTCCGTTTGTTAAATCCATACCTTCCTCAGTAACTCCTACAAGAACAAGTTCTGGCTTGCCGTCATCTGTCCGTGCATAATATATCCGTACACCAACACAATTTTCCTGATTAAGAAGCTTTAACAGAGCTTCTTTGCCAACATAATGAGCCCTGACTTCGTCACCTTTTAAATTTGCCTGGAAATTTGAGACGAGTTTTTTTGCTTCTTCCAGTGAAATTATGTGTTATAATTTCACTGGAAGAAGCAAAAAAACTCGTCTCAAATTTCC
>JBNAWO010000172.1:0-3804 GCA_049699815.1 Ignavibacteria bacterium
AACCCGCGACCAACAGCTTGGAAGGCTGTGACTCTACCAACTGAGTTACTCCCGCTTGTTAATATCACTTTTAAAATGAACAAACTTGTACATTTTTGATAACTTGCTATGGCAATCAATCCCGACTTATCGGGAAAAAGATTTTAACCAAATTACTTCGTCAAGTTAATCTCAAATTTTTAATGAACTTTTTTGTGGGTGGCGAGGGATTCGAACCCCCTAAGGCGTATGCCAACGGATTTACAGTCCGCCCCGGCTCTCCAACTCCGGCGTCCACCCATTTTATCTTTTATTTTTAGCTTACAATTATATTAATCTTATAATAAAGATGCAACTATTTTAAAACGCTTTGAATGAAAAATTTTTTTCTAAATCAGCAGATTCGCTCTTTATTCAATGACATTATAGAAATTGTTCCGAGTTTTATTCATTTCCAAATTCAGGTTTTGAGAAAAATCGAAACAAATAATATATTGCATTTGTTCAAGAGAACGTAAACACTTCACTTAAAGAGAGGATAATACTATGAAGATAAAATCAACATTAATTCTAATTCTCTTGACTGCAGGATTAATTTTTGGACAGCTTAAAAGTCAAAAACCCCAAGATGTCAATGTTGGTAGTGCAATGTTAGCGCCCAAATCAAGCAATCTTTTTTTAGGATTTTTTAATCCTGCAAATTTTAAAATGTCTCATTCGTATAGTCTCTCATATTCCACATTCGGAAAATCGAGTCTTGCTCTTGGTGTTTATACGAATTCAATGTTTTATAAAATTTCGGATCCTCTCTCAATGGAAGTTGATATAAGCTTAACTCATTCACCATTCAATTCATTTAGTAGAGAATTTCAGAATCAATTTAATGGAATTTATTTAAGCCGAGCCGCTTTAAATTGGAGACCAACCGAAAATACATTCATCAATATTGAGTTTAGAAATTTTCCCACCGGTTTCTATTTAATGAATCCTTATTATAGATATTATCCAAGTTGGTATCGTTACGATGAAGCAGGATTTAATGATTGGTATCTCGGTAGATAAAATATGAGGTCAGTGGCGAATTAAAGTGGCGTTATCACTCAAAACTAAAAACACACTTCTAAATATTTCTCTTTTCATTTTGGGTTTCCTATTATTGTTTCTTATTTATAACATTTTACTTTCAAAAACATCGCAAGATGAAGAATTGGATGACCAGAATTATACTGGGAGAATAATCCAAGTTAGAGTTTTAAACGGGACACAAACCGATGGACTGGCAAAAAAACTTGCTGACTTTTTAAGATCAAAAAATTTTGATGTAGTTATACAGGGCAATTATTCGGCTAGAGATGTGAAGAAGACTTTCATTATAGATCATCTAGGAGACAAAAAAGTTCTTAGAAGAACAATAAAGATTCTAAAACTCGATCCAGAACAGGTAAAGACCGAAAGAAAAAAGGAGTTTGAATTAACTGATATTACTATTGTAATTGGCGAAGATTATCAAAAACTAAATAGTGAAATAAAATGGTAGAAAGCGAAGAATTAAAAAATTTAATTGTTGAAAAGATTATTGAAAAGAAAGGTGAAAACATTCTTGTTCTTGATTTAAGGGAAATTACTTCTGTTACAGATTTCTTCATTATTTGCTCAGGGACAGTTGAACAACACATCAAAGCCATTAAAGACAATATCATTGAAAAGCTCGAAGAAAAGGGAATCAAATACTGGCACATTGAGGGCGAAAGAGCAAATACTTGGGTATTGATTGACTATGTTGATGTTGTTGTTCACATCTTTCATCCTTTAACAAGAGATTTTTATAAACTCGAAAAACTTTGGGCTGACGCAAAAGTCGAAAAGATAAAAACTGATTACGAACAAATTGAAGTTGAGCACTAATCCGGAATGAAAGAATATCTTAAATCACTTTTTAAGGATCTTGAAAGTAAATTAAATTTTGTGAGAGCTGATGATGTAATTCTATCAATTCCAAAACAAAAAGAGTATGGCGACTTTGCAACAAACTATCCGTTCCTTCTCGCCAAAGATTTGAAAAAAAATCCAAAAGAAATTGCCGACCAAATCATTAAAAATTTAGATGATAAAGAAAATGCTTTAGAAAAAATTGAAGTTGCCGGAAATGGCTTTATCAATTTTAAATTCAAGAAGAATTTTATTGTTAAACAATTAAATGAAGTCCTAAGAAAAACTTCTGAATACGGAAAATCAAACAAATATTTCGGCAAAAAAGCACAGGTTGAATTTGTATCAGCAAATCCAACAGGTCCATTAACCGTTGGTCATGGCCGCAACGCTGTCTTTGGCGATACAATCGCAAATCTTCTTTCAGCAGTCGGATATACTGTGGAACGTGAATATTACTTTAATAACGCTGGTAGACAGATGCGTGTTTTAGCAGATTCGGTAAGATTAAGATATCTCGAATTACTTGGAGAGAAAATTGAATTTCCTGAAGACTATTACCAAGGTGAATATATAATTGATATCGCTCGTAAAATTTACGAAGAGAAAAAAGATGAATTCAAAAACTCCAATGATTTTTCCTACTTCAAGGAAAAAGCTGAAAAGGAAATTTTTGAAGATATAAATAAAACTCTTGAACGGCTTGGGATTAAGTTTGATAATTACTTTAATGAAAATTCACTTTATGAAACAGGTAAAATTGATGAAGTAATAAATTCATTAAAAGAAAAAGGATTTTGTTACGAAAAAGATGGCGCTCTCTGGCTCGCACTAACTAAAGTCGGGCTAGAGCAAGATAAGGTCATTGTAAAAAGCACTGGAGAGCCAACTTATCGGTTACCAGATATTGCTTATCATATCGAAAAATTTAAAAGAAATTATGATTTAATGGTCGATGTATTTGGTTCGGATCATACGGCGACTTATCCTGATGTACTTGCAGGACTTCAAATTCTGGGTTACGATACTTCTAAAGTAAAAGTGCTTATTCATCAATTTGTGACAATCGTTAAAGACGGCGAAATTGTGAAGATGTCGACTCGAAAAGCGAACTTCGTAACTCTCGATCAATTAATTGACGAAGTGGGACCTGATGTTGTACGATACTTTTTCCTAATGAGATCAATTTCAAGTCACTTAAATTTTGATATTGGACTTGCAAAAAAACAAACCGACGAAAATCCAGTTTTCTATTTACAATATGCTCATGCAAGAATTTGTGGAATTTTACGATTGGCAAATGAAGAAGGGAAAGTCCCAGGTAATCAATTTGAGCTTTTGAAAGAAGACGAAGAGATTAATTTAATTAAACACATTCTTAATTATCCTGAGATTGTACTTAGAGCTGCAGAAAATTTTGACCAATTAATTTTGATCGGTTATTTACACGAACTCGCTGAGCTCTTCCATAAATTTTATCATGAGCATAGGGTGTTAGGTCGAGAAGAAAATCTTACAGCTGCAAGATTATCCCTGTGCAAAGCGACACAAATAGTTCTCCAGAATGGACTTTCAATTCTTGGCATAAATGCTCCTGAAAGAATGTGAGATCTTCGAAGAAAAAATTAATGCTTCAACTTTAATTAGAGATTAAAATACTTTAGATTAATATAAAGTGATTACTTGCTTTTCATTTGTTTAAGATGTTAAAATTTAAATTGATAATTGAATACGATGGAACACGATACAGCGGTTGGCAGATTCAAAAAAATGCCCGAACTGTTCAGGGTGAAATTATTGGGGCAATAAAAAAAGTTTTTGCGACAAATGATTTTGATTTTCAAGGAGCAGGAAGAACTGATGCTGGAGTTCACGCTTTAAACCAGGTAGCTCATC
>JBNAWO010000173.1:0-3770 GCA_049699815.1 Ignavibacteria bacterium
TGACTACTCAGTCTATGTCTATTATTTTATACGGGGGTTCGGAACATTTTGTAGGATTTTTCGCACAAAATTTTTCTTTAATTAAGTTTTTCTTCAGGATTTCTGTCTTAATTATCATTAAGGATGCTTTCTTTTTCTATTTTTAATCTCTATTAATCATTCAAATTAATAATAATTTATTTTTTATGATTCAGGATTTTTAATGCAATTCTTGAGTAGATATTTTCTTTACCATTTACGCTGTAGATTTCATCAATATCGTCGTTATTATTTGAATTAGAGTCAATATTTCTTTTGTATATTGATATACCCATTTCTGTTATTAGATTATGCTGTCTTTTTGATTGTTTTTCATTAATTATAAAATTCCAGAAAAGCAATTCGTTTCTATATTTTGACGCTTGTTTTCCCAATAACTCTTTTAGGATTCTTTCACTTTGTAAAAATTCTCCTTTTATTGTATAAGATATAAGTAGAGTAATTTTGATGTAATCATCCAATCTATTTTTTTTCTGAATATCCTCTAACAATCTAATTGCAAGTTCTGCTTTATCTTCGAGTATGTAGATAGTAGCGAGTAAATTGTGAATGTAGAAATCTTTTTGAGCTGAATTATTTTTCTTTAGTTGAAGTGCGAGCATTAAACTTTTTTTTGCTTTCTGGAAATATTCATTTTCACTACATATGAGAAACATTTCAAAATAAATTGAACCAAGCTGATAAGCTTTCATTCTTGGTTGATAAAGTTTATTCCCTAATAAGGATTCTTCCATTTCAATAACTTTGAGAATATCAGGTTCTTCATTTTCATCGATAAATTTTTTGTTAACCCAACGGGCAAATTTTTCGAAATATTCAAGTGCCTTTTTAAGATTTTTCATTTTAAGGTCAAACCACAAAATTTCTTCTGATAGTTCAAGCTTTGAGTCAGGGAAAATTTTACTAACAATTTTTATAATCTTTTCGTTTTTGGTAAGAACATTGGACTTGTAAACAGAGGCTAGATTATAAAGTGTCTTTATGAAAGTGTTGAAATGTCGTTTTTTAAATTCTTCGGATGCATTTTGATCATCATAAATTTTTAGAACTCTTTCGAATGAAAGAATACCTTCTTCAATCAAAAGCTTTTTGTTTTTGAATTTGTCTGGAATGTTTTCTGGATTTGGGGCAAAAGTTATTTTATCTGGTAAAATTTTAGTCAATATATAGCCTTTTCTGTAGTGATCATTAATTCTTGAAAAATCCCTTTCGAGAGCGTTTTCAATGTTATCAAGAGCTTTTTGCGTTTCTTCAAAGAAGTTTCCATCTCTTCTACCGCCGGGAAAAATTAATTCATTTAAATTCTGATAGTGAAAATAAGCTTTGCTTGAATAATATGATGGATTTAAGTTATCAAGCTCGATTAAACGATTGAATATTTTTTCGCAATTGGTTCTGAAATATTTTTTTTGTTTTAAGAATTGATCTCTTTGTTGAATGGATGGAAACTGTTTTTTCAGATTTATCGAGCATTCGGAGCTCTGACTTAAGGCAAAAGCAAGTTTACTTAGTAATAAAGCGTTGTTCCAGAATTCTGTTTCTTCAATTTGATCTAAAGGTTCAAAGAATTGAATAATCTTTTCCCAATCTCTCTTTTTTTCATATACTGTTATATGAGAACTTATCTTTTCTCTCTGTAGAAAATCAAAGAACTCATCTTTTTCAACAATAGAAAGAAATGGTGTGATTTCATTCTGGCTGATGTTTTTGTTTTTTTTCAAATAGCTTCTAAGAATTTCTTTAATTAGAGTGGAAGGATATTCTGTTGTTTCTTTAATATCAAATTCAAGAAAAATATAATCAGCTGTAATTTTAAACTTTTTAATTTTGATTGAGATTGAATTTGTGTCTAAATTTTCAGAATTGGAATTTTTGCTGGACGAATAAAAATAGATAAGCCCTTCTTTTATTTGCTCTGGATTTAAATTATCCGGGAAAAATTTTTTAAAGTATAAAAGATAATCTTTTCCGTAGGTTATATTTTTATTACTTAGAAAGCTTTTATTTGTAAGGCAAATTATGGTTAGTAATTCCATAGTCTTTAAAAGAATTTTGTTATTTCATTTTTTTCAATACCAACAATCTTTTTTCCAATGTGCTTCTGTTCTTCCGCATGATAAAATATGATTGAGTCTTCGTCTTTTTTAATAACCTTTGAAAGTTCTTCTACAAGAGCATGAAATTGTTTAGAGTTAAGCTCGCCTTCGAAGGCGGAATTTTGAACCCAGTTCATATATTTTCTGAAGATTTTTAATACTCTGGGTAATCTTCTTTCGTTTGCTATATCGTAAACGGCAATGTAAAACACTTTTCCTTCCGGGACCTGAAATTTCATTTTAAGTTGCTTTAGATTTACTTTTAATTTTTAATAACTCAATAATTTTAATTTTGCCTTTAATAAACGCAAAAGAATAAAATTTTATCACTTTTGAAGTTCTAATTGCAAATTAACTCGATCTATATGGTTCATAGGTTTTTAATTTCCCCGTCATAAAATTAATAAGATTGAAGCATTCCATCCTGATTAACGAGCGATATGATATTCTTCTATTTAATCTTCTGTGGGTAATAACGGTACTTAATCTTCTTTCAAATTCTTCTACAAATTTTTGTTTGGCTTCTTCCTTTAATAAATACATACCATTTTTGACTTTAAAATCTTTTTCATCAATTATTTTTAGATTTATTAGCTTGAAAATAACCTTATCAACTATGATGGGTTTAAAAATTTCAGAAATGTCGTAGGCAAGTGAATGTTTTTTATCACCAGCTTCGTGTATAAATCCGATGTATGGATTAAGTCTTGTTCGGTAAATTTCTGAGAGACAAACGGCATACATTAATGAGTTGCCAAAAGAGATTAAAGAATTAATGTAACCGAGGGGTGGGTTTTTAATTCTTTTTTCAAATTCCATTTTACCTTTAATAATATCTTCCCAGTATTTGTAATATGTGTTTCTTATATTTCCTTCAAAGCCTCTTAATTCATCAATTGAAAGAGAAAGTCTGATATTTTCAAGGAAAGAATTTATTAAAGTTATTGGTTCTTCGAGTGAAATACCTTCATAGAGGTAAGTATTTAAGTTATCGAGAATATTTTTAGCCGCAGCTTCGAGAATTTTTCGAGCGATATAAAGTCTTTTCTGATAATCAAAATAAAATTGAGATTGAAGTAATAAGATAGAACCATCAGTTTCATTATCAACAGGAATAAAACTCCCTACATATTTACCATAATAATTAAACAGATGTAAAGGGATTGAGTAATAACTGAGGCATTTGAAGAATTGGGAATTAAATCTAACTTCTCCGAAGGCATAAATGGCTTCAATGGTTTCAGCAGGAAGATATTTTGCCTCGCCATTACCTTCATATTTTGGAGAGGGTAAAATTACATTTTCACGATCATCTTCGTAAATATCTACCTGATGAATTTCTTCTAATTCAGAAATTTTTTCAATTTTAAAAGTATTGTTTTTTCTGCTCAGTATTGAATTGGAAAAAATGTAGATGTTATTTTTCATTGTACAACCCTTTTTGTACTTTTTATTTACTGTCGTTAATATAATATGAGATTGATTACTTCATTTTTTCCAAAACTAAAGTTTAATACTCCCAACGGTTTTAAAAATTTATTTTTTGATTTTATGATAAACGAAAAATCAACCTATTGATTTAATGAGGATGCGTTTTTGATGAATTTTAGAGATGTGTAGGTGGGTGGGTTTATT
>JBNAWO010000174.1:0-3686 GCA_049699815.1 Ignavibacteria bacterium
AGATAATAAATTCTGTAAGGCAGGATTCTCTTGTTTATTTTGTTCGTGAGCTTTCGGGAAATGTTCCAACTGTTGTAAACGGACAAACCGTAACAATAGTATCCAGACATAAAAACAATTCGGCAAACGAACTCGCAAAAGATTACATAAAACAAAAGCTGCAATCGTATGGAATTACAACCACAGTTCAGAATTTCTCATCAACAGGCAATAATGTTATTGGTACACAGTTAGGCACACAATTTCCGAATCGGAAATTCATAATCTGTGCACATTATGATGATATGCCGTCCGGTTCAACTGCGCCAGGCGCAGATGATAATGCAAGTGGAACGGCTGCAGTGATTAAAGCTGCCAGAATCTTATCTCAATATTCATTCCCTTATACAATTGTTTATGCTCTTTGGGATGAAGAAGAACAGGGATTAGTTGGAAGTAATTATTATGCTACTCAGGCGAGAAATGTTAATGATTCGATTGTTGGTGTCGTTAATATGGATATGATTGCTTATGACAGCAACAATGATGGAATAGTTAATGTTCATAACCGTGCTGTTGCAAACTCAGTTGAGTTGTATCAGAAAATGGTTGAAGTGAATTCACAATACGGAATAAATCTGAACATTGTATCATACAATCCCGGTTCTACTTACAGCGACCACGCTTCATTCTGGTCAAAAAATTATGGGGCAATTCTGTTGATAGAGGATGATAATGATTTTAATGCATACTATCACACAACGAGTGATTTGGTTCAGTATTTCAATCAACCTTATTACACAAAATCTGCAAAGCTTGCTATCGGAACTTTTGCCACACTTGCAATGAATCTTAATCTTCAGATTTCTCATACTCCGATTGCTTCAATGACACAGTCGCAACCAATTGTAACCACAGCACAAATTACAACCGGATTAGAAATAGGAACGGGAATTTCCGCACCAAGACTTTATTACAGAACTAGCACAGGAAGTGGTTTCGGCTCTTTCAACGAAGTTGTCGGAACGAATTCTGGTGGAAGTAATTTCAGCTTCACAATTCCTGCAATACCGCTCGGGAGTATTGTTCAATATTATATTGCAGCACAAGATGCCAACTCAACTATAGTTAAAACACTACCTGCTGGTGGAGGTGGATTTAATCCTCCGGGAAATGTCCCTCCGCCAACATTTTATCAGTTTTATATTACACCTCTTTCAATAGTATTATATGACGAAGCAAATAATATAAACAACTGGACTTCCGTAAGCGGTTGGAATACTACAACATCTAAATATGTTTCACCACCGACATCATTTACAGATTCACCGGGTGGGACTTATCCTCCGAATGATACTGCAACTTTTACTTATAATAGTGCTATTAATCTTGCCGGCATACTCGGTGCAGAATTGGAATTTGATACTCAGTGGGATATTGAAACTGACTGGGATTACGGTCAGGTTTTGGTTTCAACAAATAATGGTTCAACCTGGACACCGCTTGCAGGGAATTATACAAATCCAGGAACGGGCAGTTTTCAACCGCGAAACGAGCCGCTCTATGATGGAACACAATCTACCTGGGTTCACGAGAAAATGAGTCTTTCAAATTTTATTGGGCAGACAATTAAGTTAAGATTTTTATTACGTTCAGATGGATCTATTCAGAATGATGGCTGGTATGTTGATAATATAAAAATCTCAACTTATAATACTGTCATTCCTGTTGAATTAACATCATTCACTGCCGTTGCAAATGGAACTAATGTTGAGCTTAGCTGGTCAACTGCTACAGAGACAAATAACCGTGGTTTTGAAATCCAGAGAAGTCAAAGTCCTAAACTCAGTAATGAAGTTATCTGGGAGAAGATAGGTTTTGTTGATGGTAAAGGAACTACAACTGAACCTCAGAATTATTTGTTTGCTGATAAAAATCTGACAGCAGGAAAGTATTCTTACCGACTGAAACAAATAGATTTTGACGGAACATTTGAGTATTCAAATGAAATAGAAGTTGAAATATTAACACCGGATAAATTTACACTTGAGCAGAACTACCCGAATCCATTTAATCCTTCAACAAAGATAAGGTTCACAATTCCAGTTGTAGGGTCTGAGCTTGCTCAGACCGCTTTAAAAGTATATGATGTACTTGGAAATGAAATTGTAACTTTGATTGACGAATACAAAGCAGCAGGCAGTTATGAAATAGAATTTGATTCAGACAAGTATGGATTATCAAGCGGAGTTTATTACTACAAACTTTCTGCAGGTAAATTTTCTGATGTTAAGAAGATGATGGTGATAAAGTAGGCCTCACCTCTACCTGTCGGTAGACAGGCTAAATCCCTTCTCCAAAGGAGAAGGGACTTTCTGATGTTATTAAGTTACACTTAATAAGAGTTTCAAGTAGGTTTAAAAATTAAAAAGAGCGGGTGAGTTGCCCGCTCTTTTTTTTAATAAAAATTTTATGCTACTGTAGGGAACAAACTCCTTTTCATCCCTAAATGATTTTCATCGGGGCTGGCAAAAAAAGTTTTGTCACTCTGAAGAGTCTAAAATGTTTGTAAAATAATAGATTCTTCGTCGCTTTGCTCCTAAGAATAACAATTTTGTTTTCTTTTGAGATAGCTCCTTAATGTTTTTTTTTCGGTTCGGACAGAGTCCGAACCCTACAATTATTGTCAGTTCAATCTTATAATAACTCCTCTTACCTTATTTCCTTATAACTTATTCTCATATACCTTTAAACCTTCAAACTCTCGCCTTCTGTTTTTGCAATGATAACAGCACCGCAACTATCACTAAATACATTTACTGCCGTTCTGCACATATCGAGAATTCTGTCAACGGCTAAAATTAAACCAACACCTTCGAGCGGTAAACCACCAGCTGTTAAAACCACCGACATCATTACCAATCCGGCCATTGGAATACCGGCAGCACCAATTGATGCAAGTAATGCTGTTACCACTACAATCATTTGCTGAATAAATCCGAGCTCAATTCCGTATGCCTGAGCAATAAAAATTGCAGCAACACATTCGCATTATTCAAACGCTCAAGCTCCTTGGCGACTTGTTCTTTTATCAATCATTACCTTTGACCTATATCAGATTTACTGGTTTTATCTTAATTGGAAACACTTAAAAGTTCATAAAAACTTGAATATAAGCCCCGGCTGGAGAACATTTGGCTTATTTGTTCCAATTTATAATATCGTTCTCATATACAGACAATTTAGAGATATTCGTGGTTTTGCTGCTGAGGCTAGTTGTAAAACTTATTCTTCACCAAGTTGGCTTACTTTTGGTTATATATTTCTGAGCGGTATGTCGTTTAGACTTGCATTGTTTGAGTGGAAAATAACTAATCCAGCAGAGCTTTTAGGCACTACTATTTTTGGTCTTTTTATATCCTTATTAACTGTATGGTTGCTTGTGGTTATTCAGAAAACTCTAAATGATTTCTGGAAGAAAGAACAACATGGACTTGGGATGAGAAATAAATTTTCGTGTAGAGAGATTGCTTTGTTGGTGATAGTCGGGATTTTCTGGATTCTAAATCTAATTGGAACTTTTATACCTGAGTAATTTATGATGAAAAATTTGTTAGCACATCATATAACAGCGGATAAAAGGCATCGGCGCTACCCACCCTCGCCCAAATTGCCTTCGGCAAATTCTTTTATTCTTGAAACGTTAC
>JBNAWO010000175.1:0-629 GCA_049699815.1 Ignavibacteria bacterium
TAAGGATCATTTATCTTAGAGAGTTCCTTTATTTCATTTTTATATTCCGGATGTTTTAATAAATCAAGTCTGTTTCGTCTGATTGTAACAGGTTCGATAACTTCACGAATTTGTCTGGCTATTTTTTTAGTTTCTGATTTTATTTTTACCAGATTAATTGAGGCTTCATTAAAAATTTCTTCATAATATCTTATTGCCCTCGTCTTTTTATCTATATCATTAGAATTATAGTAGCGTGTAATGTAACCAAGCCTTTCAAAATCATTACCCATTTTTCTGAAAGTTGTCAATAAATCATTATCAAGTGAGATGGTTGATTTTTTGGGAGTAATGAAGAGCTTTAATAGTGATAAAACATCAGAAGGTTTATTATTGAATGGAGTTGCGGTCAATAAGATTACAATTTTATTTCGACATATATTTTTTAGTAATTCATATCGAGCCGTATCTTCATTTCGAAATCTGTGAGCTTCATCAATAATAATAACCTCAATATCTTCTCTCGATTTTACATAATCAAGAATATTTTCAAGTTCACCAAGAGAACGGACATCCCAGTCATAAAGCTCAAAATCATCAAGATATTTTTTCCATCCACCCGATTTATTTCTATCGCCAATCAATCCAGG
>JBNAWO010000175.1:639-3564 GCA_049699815.1 Ignavibacteria bacterium
TTTTTAAGCTTTTAGCAACAGCACAGGCAACTATTGTTTTACCAAGTCCAACTACATCGGCAATTAAAACCCCATTGTGATTTTCAATGATTGCAAGAGCCTGTTTTATAGCATCGATTTGATACTTAAAAACATTATAATTACTTTTTTCTAAAATTCGAATTATAACTGAACTTATATCTTTATGCTGATAAGTATCGAGATAACTTTTAAGAATTAGTGCATAAGCTTCAAAGGGTGAAATTTCTTTTATATGTGTCTGGTTTTTAATTAAACTTATTAGTCTCTCCTTATTGTCTTCATCTTCATTAATTCTTAAAGATAAATTCCATAATCTATCAAAATATTTTTCTGCTTCATCAAATCCATAGTCAGAAATTTCAACATTAAATTCGTTTTGGGTTATTAAACCACTCTTTGTAAGATTTGAACTTCCAGTAATAAAAATTCTGTTTCTACCTGTCTCATTTAAATAGAAGAGATAAAGTTTTGAGTGATTTGGTTCACGTGTTTTTCTAATCAATAACCTTTGACTTTCGAGCATCTTTATAAAGAATTTAACCTGTTCATAAAATTCGCGATTATCGAATAAATCAGAATTGATTGATTTTTTTATGGCATTAAAATATTCATTAATTATTTCACTCCCCGATTTTGAAGTATTATTATCTGCGTATTCAATTAACCCTTTATTAGTTTTATCAACATTTAATCCAACAAGAACTTTCAAAATTGCATTTGGATTAATTTTAAAACTTTCATAGAGCTCTTTGAGACCAGAGAAATAAAAAAAACCAACAAGAAATTTCATTTCATAGCTTTTTGAAATTAATTCAATTAATCTCTGGTGAAGGCTTTTTGTTTGATTGTTTGTAATGAAATTACTCATCCTCTGCCCTATATTTGTGTTGAATGGAAAAACATTCTTAATAAATTAAAATTTCTTCACTAAGATTATAAATTTTGTTAGAATTTTTAAAGTATTTTATTAATCTGAATATAATTCAACCATAAACTAGATAATTAAATTCTTTTATCAATTTGTATCTCAATCCTCACTCCATCTTCGTAGCAACCAGTCTACAACCTCGTAACTTTCAGTCTCAAACCAGTCTATTTCCAGTCTTTCTTCAGTCTCGAAAATTTTGAATTATCATTTATTGAATTATCATCAATCATTGAATTAATATTCGAATAAATTCAATTTATTAGTGAGAGGATAAAGAAGAGAATTTAAAATACTTTTTATTAGTTAATTAAATTTCTTTAACATCTCTAAAAAGTCAAAAACTTTAGTTTGACATACATTTAAAACATTAATTATCTTTGCATCAAAATTTTATGGAAATGCTAACTGAGTTCGGTAAAATTTTAATCTTCTTAATTCTCGCGATTTTATTCGTAGCGCTTGCCTTCATAGTCAACAGAATCATCAGACCTGCAAGACCCACAAGAGAAAAATTAATGACATACGAATGTGGTGAAAATCCTGTTGGCTCGCCATGGATTAAATTCAATGTTCGATTTTATGTAGTAGCTTTAATCTTCCTGTTGTTTGATGTTGAAATTACTTTATTAATTCCCTGGGCACTTGTCTATAAAGAATATGGATGGTATGGTTTTATTGTTGGATTTATTTTCCTTTTCATCTTGATGCTTGGAATGTTATATGAATGGCGCAAAGGTGATTTAGATTGGGTCAAACCTGAAGTTAAACCAAAAGATTTAAAAACTGTTTTAGAAGAATTTGAAAAAGAATATGGGAAAGTCTAATGGGAATCTTGGATAAAGAATTCACTGAATCAAATATCGTAATTACCAAGTTTGATGATTTGATGAATTGGGCACGGTTATCTTCTTTATGGCAAATGACCTTCGGGCTTGCCTGCTGTGCAATTGAAATGATGGCAACTTCTGCTTCTCATTATGACTTTGATAGATTTGGAGTTATTCCCCGCCCAAGTCCAAGACAGGCTGATATAATCATTATTTCTGGTACAGTTACATTGAAAATGGCTTTAAGGATTAAAAGACTCTACGAACAGATGCCAGAACCAAAGTACATAATCTCAATGGGAAGTTGTGCTAATTGCGGTGGTCCTTATTGGAGACACGGTTACCATGTTTTGAAAGGTGTTGATAGGATAATTCCAGTTGATGTTTATGTACCAGGTTGCCCTCCTCGACCCGAAGCGTTGCTTGAAGGTTTACTTAAACTTCAAGAAAAAATTAGAAATCAATCGCTTGTAAAGAAAACGGTTTAATATGACTACACAAGAAATTTTAGATATAATTAAAGAAAAATTTCCTGAAGAACATTTTGAATTAAAAGAAAACATAGGCGGTGAGATTATACTTGTACCAGCAAAAATTTTAAGAGATTTATGTTTTTTCCTGCGAGATGATGAACGACTTTCATTTGATGTTTTGATGAATTTATCTGGTCTCGACCTTGCTGACGGTGAAAAGAAAAAACTTGAAGATGGTTCAATCGAAATTGTTGGTGGTCATCTTGCAACTGTTTATCATCTACATTCAATGAAACATAATCATAAACTAACTTTGAAAGTTTTACTTCCACGGGAAAATCCAGTTGTTCCGTCAATCGAACGAGTTTGGCGAGCTGCCGATTGGCACGAAAGAGAAGCTTACGATTTACTTGGAATTATTTTTGAAGGCCATCACGATTTAAGACGAATTTTATTACCCGACGATTGGGAAGGTCATCCACTCCGAAAAGATTATAAAGTTCAAGAGTATTATCAAGGAATGAAGGTTCCATACTAATGGCTGAATTAAAAACTGATCAAATCGTTCTTAATATGGGTCCTCAGCATCCATCAACACATGGAGTACTGAGACTCGAAGTTGTACTTGATGGTGAAGTTGTTGTTGATGTTAAACCACACATTGGTTATCTCCATA
>JBNAWO010000176.1:0-3552 GCA_049699815.1 Ignavibacteria bacterium
AAACCAAGAGAGATAGAAGAAATTTTAAGTGACGAAGCTTTCCTCGAACAAAAGAAAAAGCTTTTAATGAATTTAATTGAAGAAGATCAGCCTGAACTCGAATTTGATGAAGGTGATGAGAATAACAAAGAGCAGGGAGGTAGCAATGGAAAAGATGAGATTAAATAAATTTTTAGCCGAAGCTGGAGTTGCATCAAGAAGAAAGGCTGATGAGTTAATTCTTGAAGGAAGAATTGAAGTAAATGGTAAAGTTGTTAATAAATTTGGATTAAAGATTGATCCAGAAAAAGATAAAGTAACTTTTGATGGTGAACCTGTTAAACTAAGAAAATTTGTTTACTACCTTTTTCATAAACCAGCTGGATACATTACTTCTCTTAAAGATGAAAAAGGACGTAAAACTATATTTGATATCATAAGAACAAAAGAAAGAATTTTCCCCGTTGGTCGACTTGATAGAGACACAACTGGAGTTTTAATCTTAACAAATGATGGCGACTTTGCAAATTTTTTAATGCATCCTAAAAATCAGATCCCGAGAGAATATATCGCAACTCTTGACAAGCCTTTTGAAGAACCTCTACAAAAATTAAAAAAAGTTCATCTTGAAGATGGCGTTGTTAATATTGATTCAATTGAGTTCTTAGATTCGAGTCGAAGAAAACTCAAGATCATTTTAAAAGAAGGAAGGAATCGAGTAGTTAAAAGAATTTTTGCAAAATTTGGATATTCTATAAAAGCGTTGCATCGTTCGAGTTATGCAGGATTTAGAGTCGATAAAATTCCAGTCGGGGCTCTTGTAAAAATCTCACCATCAGAAATAAAGAGGATTTACAATAAGTATGATGAAAATTAAATCTATAATTTTTATTCTTTTTAGTTTTCTAAACTTTTCTTTTTCTCAAGTTTTACAAAAACCAGATTTAGATACACTACCAAAGGTCAAATACTCTGATCTAAAAGAATTTTCTAAAGTCCTTGATGATATTTTTAATGACCCTGCATTTTCAAATGCACATTGGGGAGTTGTAATCCAGTCTCTTTCAACAGGCGAGTACTTTTATAAAAGAAATGAAAATAAAAATTTTATGCCCGCCTCAAATCTGAAACTTTTCACTACAGCTTTAGCTCTTCTTCAACTTGGTCCTGATTACACTTACAAAACTTCTCTTTATGTAAATGGAAAAATCAAAGATGAAGAAATTAGAGGAGATTTAATTCTACGAGGAGTCGGAGATCCTACGATAACTTCAAAATTTTATAATGGAGATGCATTAGCGGTTTTTAATAGCTGGGCTGATAGTCTTGTTAATATGGGGATTGAAGTGATTACTGGAAACATTATTGCTGATGACGATGCATTTGAAGAAGAAGCACTTGGAAATGGCTGGTCATGGGATGATGAAACTTATTATTATTCAGCAATTCCTGGTGCTGTTTGCTTTAATGATAATTGTATCGATCTTAAAATTATTCCAGGAAACAAAGTCGGGAAAAAGGCTGTAATCGACATTTATCCAAAAACAAAATTTGTAACAATCTTAAATAATGTAGTCACTGTCTCAGACGACTCAGTTACAAGTATTGATTTTTACAGAGAGAGAAATACAAACATCATTCAAGTTTTCGGAACGATTAGAAAATCAGAAAACGAAATAAAAGAGTCAGTTTCAATTAATAACCCTACAAAATTCACTGCGCAAATTTTAAAAGAAGTTATTGAAAACAAAGGAATAATTGTTAAAGGTCAGGCTTTCGATAATGATGAAATAGGACTCGTAAGAGATTATCAAAAACTTACTCCCTTATTTACTCAAATTTCTCCACCACTCAAAGAAATTGTGAATGTTGTAAATAAAGTGAGTCATAATCTGTATGCCGAACAATTAATGAAAACAATAGGATATGAAAAATTAAAATTCGGTTCATTTGAATATGGATTGAAAGCTTCGGAAGGATTATTGAAACAAATGGGTATTGATCCAGAAAACATTCAGATTGTTGATGGTTCAGGTTTATCAAGATTAAATCTTGTTACTCCAGCTCAACTGAACTCTTTGTTGAGATTTATGTATCGTTCAAAATATTTTAATGAATTTTACGAATCATTACCAATTGCAGGAGTTGATGGAACAATTTCAAATCGAATGAAAAACACACGTGCAATGAACAATGTTAGAGCAAAAACCGGTTATATAAATGCTGTTCGTTCACTTTCTGGTTATGTCAATACAACTGATGGAGAAATGCTCACTTTTGTTATGATTGCAAATAATTTCTTAGTTCCATTAAAATTAGCTGAAAATATTCAAGATTTAGTCTGCATTATTTTGTCAAACTTTACAAGAGGGAATACAAAATGAATAACGAACATCAAAATTTACATTTCGAAGATATAAATGTTTTAATTAAAAGAAGACTTGAAGAACTTGAAGAACTAAAAAAGAAAGGAATTAATCCTTATCCTTATAATTATGATGTAACTCATCGTTCTAAAGAAATTTTAGATAATTATCCTGAACTTGAAGGTAAAGATGTTTCTATTGCTGGAAGAATAATGTCTCTTCGAAGAATGGGCAGAGCTTCGTTTGCTCATATTATGGACTTCGAAGGTAAAATTCAGATTTACTTGAAAAAAGATGATCTTGGTGATACCTATGACATTTTCAAATTGCTTGATATAGGAGATATTATTGGCGTAAAAGGTTTTGTATTTAAAACAAAAACTGGTGAAACGACAATTCATGTAAAAGAATTAACTGTTTTATCTAAAGCTATCAGACCAATTCCAATCGCAAAAGAAGTTATTGATGAGAATGGTAATAAAATTATTTACGATCAATTCTCAGATAAAGAATTAAGATATCGTCAAAGATATGTTGATTTAATTGTAAACCGGGATGTACTCGAAGTTTTCATCAAACGAACAAAAATTCTTAGATACTTGCGAGAATATCTTGACTCTTGCGGTTATTATGAAGTTGAAACTCCTGTCCTTCAACCTATTTACGGTGGCGCTGCAGCAAGACCATTTATTACTCATCATAATGCACTTGATATGGATTTGTATTTAAGGATTGCAGATGAACTCTATTTGAAGAGGTTAATTGTAGGTGGATTTGAAGGCGTTTATGAAATTGCGAAAGATTTCAGAAACGAGGGAATGGATAGAGAACACAATCCAGAGTTTACAATGCTTGAGCTTTATGTGGCTTATAAAGATTATTTCTGGATGATGGAATTTGTAGAAAAACTAATTTCCCACATTGTTCAAAAACTTCATGGAACACTAAAGATAAACATTGAAGGAAATGAAATTGATTTTACTCCTCCCTGGAAAAAATTTTCGATGGCTGAATTAACTAAAGAAAAACTCGGAATTGACATTCTGAATGATGAATATGATAAGCTACTCTCATTTGCAAAATCTAAACAACTTGATGTTGATAATTCTATTACTCGTGGGAAATTAATTGATGAAATTTTTAGCGAGTTGGTACAACCTGAATTAATCCAACCGACTTTTATTTATGATTATCCGGTAGAACTTTC
>JBNAWO010000177.1:0-3548 GCA_049699815.1 Ignavibacteria bacterium
TTCTGTATAATCAACAAGACGCAATCCATTTTCCTGATTTGATGTTTTAAAGACAACCTTACCAAGATTAGCCGTACGAAAAACTGTTTTATCTTTTATTGAAACCTGAACAAAAGTATTGTTGGGATTGAATGCCAATGCTTCAAATATAATATCATAAACAAGTTCATCTGGTGTTGAATAAACTGAATCCGGTTCAAACTCGAAAAGATTAACCTGGCTTTCTTTTACAAATTTGTAAATTGACTCAGCCTGTTTGGTAAGGGAAAGATCGAGTTCATTTCGCATCGTTTGATTAATATAAACATAAATTATCGTACCGAGTACAATTTCAAGTAATAAAAAGATAAGAGAATACCATAGTGTAGTCTTAAACCTTGTGCTCTTAAAATATTTTTCCAGATTCATTAACATAAAAAGTTTTATTCGTCCTTAATCATATATCCAACACCTCTTACAGTATGAATTATTTGTTTGTCAAATCCTTTATCAATTTTATTTCTGAGCTTGTTTATATAGACATCAATTACATTTGTTTCAGGGTCAAAATGAAATTCATAAATATGTTCAGAAAGTTTCGTTCTTGATATAACACGATTTTTATTCCTCATCAGGTATTCTAAAATGGCATATTCTTTTGCTGTCAACTGAATTTCAATATCATTTCTGTAAGCTTTGTGTGCCTGAGTATCAAGTTTCAAATCTCCTGCTTTCAGAATGTTATTTTTATCTATTGAATTCCTTCTTAAAAGAGCTCTGATTCTGGCTAACAACTCTTCAAACGAAAACGGTTTTGCCAAATAATCATCTGCGCCGGAATCCAGTCCTGTAACTTTATCCTGAATAGTACCTCTTGCGGTAAGAATCAGAACGGGAGTAAAAATTTTTTCTTCTCTTAATTCTTTGAGAATCGAAAGTCCATCTTTAAAGGGAAGCATCAGATCAAGTATTATTAAATCATATTCTTCAGACAGAGCAAGTTTTAAACCTTCTTTTCCGTCAAAAGCAACATCAACAGAATAAAATTCTTCCTCAAGACCCTTTTTAATAAAGGAAGCTACTTTCTTTTCATCTTCAACTACAAGAATTCTCATATTCAAAATTAATATAAAAAAAGGAGAGATGACTCTCTCCTTTTCGTATCAGATTAAACCGGTTATTTTTTTTCTGTTGATTGAACAGTCTTTTTCTTTTCCATCTTATTGCTATGCAATTTCTTGTGAGTCATTTCCTTTTTCTCGTTTTCATTTTTATTCATCGTTTCGTGTTTAACTGTTTTTTCAACTTCTTTAGCTTTTCCGGTTGTTTCCGGTTTTGTCTGATTCATCTTTTCCTGAGTCTGAGTTGTTTTGGTGTCAAGCTTTTGCTCAGTTTGCTTGACATTTTTTGTTGTCTTGTTGGTTTCTTTGCTTTGTGCCATCAAAACGGAATTGACAGAAAATGCCATTAAAAGAACTGCAACTGCGAGTGCAAAAATTCTGGTTTTCATGTTTAGATCTCCTACATTGTTTTTTGTTTATAAAATTGTTTAAGAACTACACTGCTAACTTACCTGATTATTATTAAGCCAGGATTAATTTCAGATTAAAAAAAATTAATCTTTGGAGTCTGATCAGTAATAAAGCTTTGGATTTGGTTGTCAGTTTTCTCTAGGAAATTAATTTCACCAATTTGATAAAAATCTTTTCTGGCTTCCTCAAATTCTCCCAAATCTGCTTTTATAGTTGCGCGATTAAAAAGAGCTTCTTTACACATCGGATCAATTTGTAAAGCTTTATTAAAATAATTTAATGCTTCCATCAGATTGCCTTCATCGGCTTGTTCAACTCCTTTGTAATTATAAAACTCGGCGAGTTTTCGTTTCTGGGCAGGGTCATTCAATGAGAATTCTTTCAAACCATTATTTGATGCTTCCATTTTGAACTCCTTTGATTAGTTACAAAGACAAAACTAAGCTTCAAATATTAACTCATTATTAACGCAACATTAATTTTTATTAATCTTTTTGACTTGTTAATGTTTGAATGAAAACAGAATTGAGGTGTTAAAAGCTTTATTAAAGATTATCTGAAGAACCATTGCGCTGATGATTATTCAGAACAACGATCCTTCAAAATATTGTGGGGGAATTTTTTTTCTTCCCTGATATCCGGCATCAACTTCGTGATAGTAGAGAATATCATCTTCATCACTTCGCCAGCAAAGATATACTTCACGACCATCAAACAAAGCAGGAAAATCAACCAGCCCAATTTGAAAATTAGAATCTTTATAAAAACATCCTATTTCTTCAAGCTCTTTAAGAAAGCCATTTACTTCATCTGCAAGTTTTTTGATTCGCGCGTCTTCTTCAAAATCGCCTTGCAAATCTTCGGCAATTAAACGCATTTCTCTTGTTGTATCAAGAATATCCTGAACAATTTTTCTTACCAAAGGAAGTGTTCTTCTTGCTTCTTCCGGAGTAAAATATTTTGTTGTGGTTGTCATATTATTAAATCTGTTATTAAACCGTTGTAAAAATACAATGAAAAAAGAATAAAAAAAGTTCAATTTCCACGAATTTTATTCTGTTTTTCTGAAACCAAAATGATTTTTTCTATTCTAACTATGAAAATTTATTTATCAAAAAATCTCGGGAAATTATGATTGAAAAGAAGTCATTACTAAAAGAAAAATTAAATAACGCTTTTACATATCTGCAATTCAAAGAATTTAGTGAGAAAAATGTCAGGGATGTTAACCCTGATTTTTTAAATGAAATGGAACGGGCTTACTATGATTACAGGAAGTTAAATCTTGCAAGAGTTTCAAGACTTGAAAAATTATATAAGCCAACTGAAGGAGCATTAAATGCAATAAGCAATATTCAGAACTATCAGCTCTGGCTTGTTATTACAGAGGACTGGTGTGGAGATTCTGCACAAACTTTACCTGTTATCGTTGCGTTGGCAAATCTAAATAAAAATATTGATTTGAAAATTCTTTTGCGGGACTCAAATCCGAATCTAATGGATTTATATCTTACTCACGGTAAAAGAAGTATTCCAAAACTGGTTGTGTTTGATAAGGAACTAAATGAAATATTTCAATGGGGTCCTCGTCCGTTAGCCGCAAAATCTATTGCTGATGAACTGAATAAAAAAGGAATAGAAAAGCAGGAAATAATCAAACAGATTCATCAGTGGTATGCAAAAGATGGTGGTTACTCAACTGAAAAAGAAATTCTTGAATTACTCAACAATAATTTGAAAACAAACGCAAACCATCAAACAAATGCCAGGTAATTCTCATTTAGAATAAATTCGTTTTTCATTTCTCACAATTAACAAATTATTTTTCTTCAAGAAGTTTGATTATAATAAAAAATCAAACTAAGTTTTGAAGGAATAACATTTGCTACTTATTCAGATCGTTGATGGCAATTATTAGTTGCTAATCCTCTAATAATTATTTAACTACTAACATCACACAGGCGGAATAATGAAAAAACATCTACAAAACCTCGTTGTATTTTTTCTTTTTCTTTTTTCCTTTTCATCGTTTGCACA
>JBNAWO010000178.1:0-3452 GCA_049699815.1 Ignavibacteria bacterium
TTCTTTGATTTCGATTGCCATTATTTTTTCTCCTCTTATTTTTAAATAAATTAGTATTCTGTTCAACAACTTTTATAAGACTGAATAGAAGAATGTTATTCTTGGTGTAATTGATGCTTTAATATTTCTTCCATTTGGAAGTGATTCATAAGTTTCAATTATAACATTAGGACTGATTGTAACTTTATCATCCGGTTTGTAATTCAAACTGAAGATGAACCAATTTCTTATATCTCCTTTTGCATCTGTATCAGTATTCGGATCGAAATAATCATATCTTCCCACAAGTGAAAGTCCTTTTGAAAAATTATATGAAGCAAATGCTGAGATACCCAATCCCGTTTTATCTTTTTTATCAGTTCCGCGTATTATTCCATTCTGTCTTGTGTTTAAGAATGTTTCAACACCAAAAGTGTAAGCATCTTTCTCTTTGTAACCAATGAAAAATGCAAAAGTTAAATCGTTATTTGGAATAGTTGCTGGTGGATTTGAGTTGCTTGCAGGATCATTAATATTCGGACGAGCAATTAAGTCAGCATATAGTGTAGCTGTAACTTGTTTAATTGGCGAATATTGAATGTGTGCATAGTATCTTTTGTATTTGTCTGTTTCGGGTTTATTGCCTGAGTTATTACCAATCATTAACCAATACTTAAACATTCCCTGAGAATCAAATTTTCCTTTAAGCGATACGGCAATATCGCGAGATGCGACTATTCCTCTTAAATCCATAATTGTTTTTTCAAGAAATCTGTTTCCCCAAATTCCTTCCGACACTTCGTAAGCTGGAGTTGGTTGAATTCCAAAAACTAAATCGCTTCCTTTAAAAATATTTTCCCATTGCAAGTAAGCATCTTTTACAAACACGCCAATTTTGCCATTACTTGTATTTGCATCCTGGTCAGCTTCAAGTCTAAATTTTGTTATAAATGATTCTGAGATATCATAATCATATGTAAAATAAATTCTTCGAAACTGAAAACCATTTAATTCTTTTTTACCGCCATTTGCAACATTAGATAATGAAGATATTCCGGTGTCTCTTACTGCATTATAGAAATAATCTCCAAACATATAACCGGAAATTCTTCCTTTGTTTGTTATTTCCTGGGCTTGTAAAAATATGAATGAAGCTAATATTACAATTGCTGTAAAATGAATCTTTCTCATTTTTCTCTCCTTATTTTTTTTATTTTGTGTTTTCTTCAATTGTTCTAATCTCTTTTTTAAAATCACGAATTCCCTTTCCAATACCTTTAGCTATTTCAGGAATTCGTTTAGCTCCAAAGAATAGAGTTATAACTGCTAAAATTAATAGAATTTCTGTTGCACCTATATTTCCAAACATTTTTTTACTCCATCAGTTTTATTTGTTTATCATTATACAACCAATATGTCTCCAGTGAATTGCGTAATTTCTATTAAAATTAAAGGAATTTCTTGCTCTGCAAATTTTCTATCGACGAGATTTTGTTGTTTTCGTCAGGTTTTCGTTTTTTAAGATTTATTAAAATTAACTTAATAATAGCTTAACATTAGTACTTTATGTTGCATACAAAAAAGGAGAACTATGAAAAAAGTAATCTTAATTTCGCTTCTCGTCTTAAGCCTGGTCTCCATAAATTCTTTTGCATCGGATGATAAGAAGAACATTTACTCAATTATTGAGGTAATTACTCCAGCAAAAGAAGTTTATGATGACGGGATATACAGAAAATTGTTTGGTGCATTTTACATTACAGATGAAAACGGTAATAAAGTATTGAGTTCAGGAGAAGTTTTTGACAAGGCAGCTCAAGTTAAACTTCCTGAAGGAACTTACAGAATACATTATTATGGTTTGGACGGAAGGTTATTTGAAAAGAATTTAAAAGTTTCTGAGGAATATTTTTTAATAATAGAGCTTAGATAACCAAACATTATTTGTTTAACTTAGCGATGTCCTTCGTGCTCTTTGTGGTAAAAAATTTTTTAACCACAAAGGTAAACGAAGGATTAAGTGATACCATACTTCTCAATTTTACTTTTTAATGTTGAAGGCGGCAGTCCAAGTAGTTCTGCTGCCTTTGCTTTGTTGTTGCCCGTCTTTAACAAAGCTTTTTGAATTAGTGATTTTTCAACTTCTTCAAGAATTTCATTAAGTGATTTATTCTCATCAGCAACTATGCTTTCTACATTTACCTTATTATAAAGTAATTCCTGAGGAAGACGACTTGTGGTGATTTTACAATCATAACAAAGAATTGAAAGACGCTCTGTGATATTTTTTAATTCACGAACATTTCCGGGCCAAGAATAATTTCGTAGTATTTCATAAACCGCATCTTCCACCTGAAATTGTTTTTGATAAGCGAACTGATTTAAGAAATAATTAAACAAAGGTATAATATCATCCTTCCTTTCACGTAAAGGTTTGAGATGAATTGGAAGCACATTTAATCTGTAAAATAAATCTTCTCTAAACTTTCCTTCTTTAACAAGCTTGCTTAAATCAGCTTTGGTTGATGCAATAACACGAACATCAATTTTAATTGGTTCACTGCTGCCGACTCTTTCAATCTCCTGTTCCTGAAGAACGCGCAATAATTTAACCTGAGTTTCAAGCGGAACATCATCAATATCGTCAAGATAAATTGTGCCCTGATCAGCTTTTTCAAATCTTCCGATGCGAAGTTTATCTGCACCTGTAAATGCGCCTTTTTCGTGTCCGAACAATTCGCTCTCAATAACTTCTTTTGATAAAATTCCGCAACTGACTTTTACAAGCGGTTTTTCTTTTCTTGGCGAATTATAATGAATGAGATTTGCAATCAGTTCTTTGCCTGTGCCTGTTTCACCAGTGATTAAAACTGTTGAGTTGGTTTGTGAAATTATTTTGAGAGTTTCTTTAAGTTCCTTTACATAATGACTATTTCCGATGAAAGCATCAAAGTTAAATTGATCCTGAAAGTAATTTTGGTAATCTAAGTTTTTTGATTGAAGCTTTTTTACTTCTTTTATTCTATCAAGTATTAAAAGCAATTCTTCTTTATCAAACGGTTTAGTAATGTAGTCATAAGCTCCTTTTTTCATTGCCTCAACTGCAGTTTCAACGCTCCCGAATGCTGTCATCATTATTACGAACACATTTGGATTAATTGATTTTATTTTTGATAATAGTTCAAGTCCGTTCATTTCCGGAAGGCGGATATCAGAAATGATAACATCACAGTTCTTCTTTTTAAAATGCTCGAGAGCTTTGATTGGATTTTCAAAGTCAGTTACAGAATACCCTGCATCGAGTAAATCATCTTTCAATGATACTCTTAATATTTCTTCATCTTCTACAATACAAATGTTTAATTTTTTCATAATTCTTTTCTTTGTGTTCCTTCGTGAAAATCCTTTGCGTCCTTCGTGGTTAATTCCTTTTCTCACCACAAAGGAACACGAAGGGCTTCACAAAGTTACAC
>JBNAWO010000179.1:0-3334 GCA_049699815.1 Ignavibacteria bacterium
AATCCCGATGGAGATGCAATTGGCAGTGAGCTTGCACTTGCCTATTTCTTTCAAAAACTTGAAAAAGAATTTTTGATAATTAATCACAGTCCCACTCCAGAGAATTATCTTTTTCTTGATGAAGAAAATTTGATTAATAAATACAATTCATCTTTTGATGATAAAATTTTAAATGCCGATGTGCTAATTGCAGTTGACTTCAATACAATCGGTCGAACACGATCTATGATGGAAGTCCTTGAAAAGAGTAATACATATAAAATTATTATTGACCATCATCGAAACCCACAAAATTTTGTGAATGAAATTTTTTATGATATAGATGAACCTGCAACTGGCATTATCATTTACAAACTAATTAAAACTTACAATCCAGATTTTATCGATAAAAAAACCGCCGATGCATTATATGCTGCAATTATGACTGATACAGGTTCATTTCGTTTTGAAAGAATTACTCCAGAAGTTCATCTTATTGTTGCTGACTTAATTTCGAGAGGAGTTAATCCAACTTACATTTATAATAAGATTTATAACGAAATGAGTTATGAAAAACTGAGACTTCTTGGTGAAGCAATTTCAAACATAAAACTCGAGGCAAATGGTAAAATTGCCTATATGATCCTTGACAGAAATTTGATTGAAAAATATGTGAAGTCAGAAGAAGAATTTGATGTCGATGGTTTTGCTAATTATTGTTTAAGTTTAAAGTCTACAATTGTTGGACTTCTATTTTTTGAACTTAAAAATGGTGTCAAGGTTAGTTTGAGAAGCAAAGAAAAGTTTCCCGTTAATTCAGTAGCTGAGAAATTTGGCGGTGGCGGTCATCTAAATGCGGCTGGCATTCGTTTCGATGGAATGAAATTAAATGACATCCTATCCAAAGTTATAGAGCAGACAATTGAAAATTTAAAACAATACGAGGGAGAATTAAAATGATCAAATTCGAAACATTATCAGCAAAAGGTAAAAAATCATTTTCCAGGTTTGAGGCTGTTGAGAGTTTCTCTCTTTTTACTTTTTCAGAAAAAGAATCTGCCGAAGAAGTATTAACGAAATTCTCAACACTTACAAATCAAAAATTACCGAAGAAAATTCAATCAATGATAGAAAACACAGAAGAAAACTTAATTCAATTTAATCTTAATGATGGAAGATTTGTCTTTGTCCAAAAAGTTTGTGAAAGAAAAAAATTGCATCCAGATACATTTAGAAGAGCTTCATCAACATTAATTAAAAAGTTAACTTCACTTAAACTTACAGAAACTTTGATTTTTCCTATCGATTTAGGTGACGAAGAAATCACTTATAACTTTAAAACGCACGAATATTACATTCAAACTTATCTCGAAGGATTTAAGCTCGGTGCTTATCAATATCAAGATTATTTAAGCAAGAAGAATACATTCGATTTTTCTGTGAAAGTTTATTATCCAGAAGTAAGCGATGATAAATTGAAAGAAATTTTCTCAACTACTGATGCTTTAATGAAATATGTTTATTTAGCCAGAGACCTTCAAAATAAACCATCGAATGAACTTACACCACTAAAATTTACTGAAATAGTAAAAGAACTTTCAAAGAAAAATAAAAAAGTAAAATTTAAAGTCTTTGATTTTGATCAAATTCAAAAAATGAAAATGGGTGGACTAATAGCCGTAGGACAGGGTAGTGATAACCCACCATATTTTTTAATTCTTGAATACAATGGTAATCCTCCATCAAAAGAAAGAACGGTTTTGGTTGGTAAAGGAATTACATTCGATTCAGGTGGAATTAGTCTGAAACCAGCATCAGGAATGTGGGAAATGAAAGGCGATATGTCTGGGGCTGCTGCTGTTGTTTCATCAATATTCGCTGCATCCGAATTGAATTTAAAAACAAATCTCGTGGGTTTGGTGCCGCTTGCTGAAAATATGCCTTCTGGTAAATCGATGAAGCCTGGTGATATAATCAAAACTGCATCTGGAAAAAGTATTGAAATCGATAACACAGATGCAGAAGGTAGATTAATTCTTGCTGATGCACTCGAATATGCAGCAAAATATAAACCTCAAGTTGTTATTGATCTGGCAACATTAACGGGTGCTTGTGTAGTTGCATTGGGTCAATTTGCTTCTGGATTATTTACAAGATCAGATGAACTTGCTAATAAATTAATTGAAGCTGGAAATCTTACTTCGGAAAAAGTATGGAGGCTTCCTTTGTGGGATGATTATCATTCGCTAATTAAAAGTGATTTTGCTGATGTGAAAAATGTCGGTGGAAGATGGGCTGGTGCAATCACAGCTGCTTGTTTCCTCGAAAAATTTGTTGATCAAAATTATCAATGGGCTCATCTCGATATTGCTGGTCCTGCTTTTCAGGAAGATACAATTCCATATAATTCAAAAACTATGACTGGTTATGGTGTAAGATTATTAATTGAATATTTGAAGCAGAATTCGTAAGTGTTTTAAAGTTCTGAATGAATTTTTTAATATTTTTTACACGCTAAAGTTTTATCTAATTAGATTTAAAATAAAAAAGTCATCAGAGATTTGAAGAATTTCTCTGATGACTCTTAAATTTTTTTAAACTTAATGCAACAGAGAAAAATTTAATTACACCAACCCTTGATCAATCATTGCATCAGCTACTTTCAAAAATCCTGCTATGTTTGCACCGGCTACATAGTCACCTGGTACACCAAATCGATCCGCCGTTTCTAGACATGTATCATGAATTTTTTTCATTATTTGTTGTAATCTTGAATCAACTTCTTCTTTTGGCCAAGGTAATCTCATACTATTCTGAGTCATTTCAAGTCCAGAAACAGCAACACCACCTGCATTGGAAGCTTTTCCTGGTGCGTAAAGAATTCCAGCATTTTTGAATACATGATAACCTTCAATCGTTGTTGGCATATTTGCACCCTCGCAAACGCAGAAACATCCGTTCTTAACAAGCTCTTTTGCATCTTCTTCGTGGATTTCATTTTGGGTAGCGCAGGGAAGAGCAATATCGACTTTTACACCCCAAGGTTTTTTCCCTGGATAAAATGGTACTTTAAATTCATCAGCATAATCTTTAACAACATCACGACCACTTGCTCTCATCTTTAACATAAAATCAATTTTTTCTCCTTTTACACCATCTTCATCATAAATAAATCCGTCCGGACCGGAGAGAGTTACGACTTTTGCACCCAATTCAGTTGCTTTCTTGACAGCTCCCCAGGCAACATTACCAAATCCAGAAACTGCAACTCGTTTGCCTTCCAGAGTTTCACCTCTTGTCTTTAACATTTCTTGAGTGAAGTACACAACTCCGTACCCAGTTGCCTCTGGTCTGA
>JBNAWO010000180.1:0-3231 GCA_049699815.1 Ignavibacteria bacterium
CTTAAATATTTTTGCGGCTCTCGGTCACATTATTTTTAAGTTTTATTTTGCTAATGAATATGGGATTAATGATTACGCAAAATTGTTTTTAAGTTGTGCTTTATTTCTTTTGTATTTTTATTTCTTTATTAAGAATAAAAACTAGTTAAATGAATTAATTCTATTATTGCCCATTTCTAAAATTTTCAACCAGCTCACGAACTACATTAGAAACTTTTTCATTACTCTCAAAAATCATTTGGATTTTCTCATCAAGTATTTTTAATCTTTCATCATTCCAGAGCTCTTTTTTCAAATAATTTGAAATTAAATCTTTAATCCGATTTTTGAAGCGTTGTTCTCTCTTTAGTTTCAATTGGCCATCCTTTAATAAAAATTCTTTATGATTTAAGATTTTTTGATAAAGCTCCTCAATTCCGCGATTTTCTGATGCAATTGTTTTAATAATTGGTGGTAGCCAGGTTTTTTCATCATGCTCTTTAAATGAAAGTATAAATTGCAGAGAAGCAACAGCCTGATCGGAACCAGCTCGATCGGATTTGTTCATCACAAAAATATCTCCAATTTCCATTAAGCCTGCTTTCATCGCCTGTATTGAGTCGCCTGACTCTGGTACGAGAACAACGACTGTTGTATCTACATTATTTGCTACATCAAGTTCAGATTGACCAACACCAACTGTTTCATAAATTGTAAAATCGAAACCAGCAAAGTCAAAAACATCACCAGCTTCTGATGCGAATTGACTGAGTCCACCCAGACTTCCTCGAGAAGCCATACTTCTTATAAAAACATTTGGATGAGTTCCAATTTCAGACATTCTAATTCTATCGCCAAGAAGAGCACCACCTGTGAAAGGTGAAGTTGGATCGATAGCAATCACACCAACATAAAAATTTTTCGAAACTAAAAGTTTTATTAAAGCATTTGTAAGTGTACTTTTACCAGCACCAGGTGGACCTGTAATTCCGATTCGATACGAGTGTCCATAACTGGAAGAAATTCTATCAATTATTTGTTGTGCAAGGTAAGTGTTGTTTTCAATTTCAGTTAAAGCACGGGCGATTGCTTTCTTATCTTTATTTAAAAGTTTTTCAGTTAGTTGATCTATTTTCATTTTGAAGCAAGTGATTTATAATAATCAATAGTTTCTTTTAATCCATCTTCTAGTTTTGTTGATGGTTTCCATCCAAACTTTTTGAAAATTTTTTCTGAGGTGATGACAGAACGCATTTGTTCACCCGGCTTAGCCGGACCATGGACTTCTTTAATCGAATTGTTGAAGTTTTGATTAATTAATTTGAAAAGTTCGTTTACACTTGTTTCGATACCGGTTCCAACATTATAAATCTCAGATTCTTCTTCATTCAATGTTAAAAGATTAGCTTTTACAACATCTTTCACATAAACATAATCTCTGGTTTGTTCACCATTCCCATTTATAATGGGTTGATCACCTGCTAAAATTTTATCTAAGAAGATACAAACAACGCCAGCTTCTCCGAGTGGATTTTGTCTTGGGCCATAAATATTTGCGTAACGAAGAATTGTATATTTCAATCCATGAACTTCTTTGTAGAAATAAAGATATTTCTCTACAGCAAGTTTTGAAATTCCATAAGGTGAGAGAGGTTGTTGTTTATGATTTTCGTCTGCCGGAAAATAATCTTGTTCACCGTAAACTGCACCGCCAGTGGATGCGAACATAAATTTTTTTACTCCAAATTTTACAGCATTTTGAAGTAGATTTAATGTTCCAATTATGTTTACACCAGCATCATAAATTGGATCGGTAACAGAACGCCGAACATCAATTTGTGCAGCGTGATGATTTATGACATCGAAATTTCCTTCTTCAAAAATTTTGGTTAGATCATCACGAATATCAACTTTATAAAACTTTGCTTCTGGATTGATATTTTCTTCACGGCCAGTTGTTAAATTATCGATGATCGTTACATTGTGGCCATTTTCGATAAAGGCATCAACGATATGAGAAGCAATGAAGCCAGCTCCGCCAGTTACAAGTATATTCAATTTATCCTCCGTAATTTTTATACAGTTTATTTTTAATTATGTAAGTTTCCACTTTTTGTGGAACGAGATATTTAATGCTTTTATTTGATCTAATGTTGTTTCTAATCATTGTGCTTGAAATTTCAATATCTGGAATTCGACAAACAAAAATTTTCTTCCCTCTTAATTTTTCTGGAATCTTTTTATCAATTCCACCACGATTTGTTACAATTAATTTTGTGAGCTCTAAGATTTGATCAGGCTCTTTCCAGTGATGAAAATCTTTAATGTTATCTGCACCAATTACAAAATACAAATCGTCAAACTTTTTTTTGAAATATTTTAAAGTATCAACTGTGTAAGACATTCCTTTTCGTTTAATTTCAATATCAGAAACTTCAAATTTCGGATTGTTTTGGATTGCCAGTTTTATCATTTCAAGTCGAGCTTCAGGAGGGGCAAAATCTTTGTTCGACTTCAATGGCTGAATATAGCAGGGGACAAATATGATTTTATCCAGCTGGAATTCCTCGCAAACAGTATTTGCAAGAATTAAATGACCAAGATGAATTGGATTAAAAGAGCCTCCAAGTATTCCAATTTTTTTTTGAGACTTTTGCTTTAAAGCATTAAACATAATTATTCTAAGTTAAGTAACCCTTTGGCTTCGAGTTCAAGTTGTTTTAATTTCTCTCTAAGTTTAATTATTTCGCTTTCGTATGAGCTTTTCAATTTTTCTGATGAAATATTTCGAAGTTGATTTTTTCGAAAAGCAAGTGTTGTTGCGAGATTGATATAGTCCTTTCTCAGATTTTCTCTTATCCATCCTTTTGTTTTTCTTAATCTGTAATTTGAAATGATAGAAGCAAATTCTCGTCGCAAATTCCCATTTAAGATTTCATCATTCATTTCGTAGAAGATTATATTTTTTTCAAATGCAAGAGAAATTTGAATCAATCCAAAGATTAAAATCAAAGCTACCAGAACAAATATTAATCCGTAGATGAAAGTCCAATTGTAAGTAACCAAAAAGTTCCAGAAAGAATGAATGAAAACAGAGATCAAATAGCCAATGATCAAGTATAAAATTTTTTTCTTTAATGATTTGAATTTGCTTAAGGCAAGAAAGCAACCAAAAATTGCTGTGGCTATGAAATGGACAGAAACCGAAAAAATGTTTCTAATAAGTGCTAATTGGATAAGGTCACTAATATT
>JBNAWO010000181.1:0-3202 GCA_049699815.1 Ignavibacteria bacterium
AGGTAATATGTCTTTCCGAAGAGGTTATATATCCTTCCGCAGAGAAAATATAACCTATCGAATAAATAAAATTAAGTTCCAAATCAGTTATATATTTTTGAGATTAATCGATATATGAAACCGAATAGGTTATGTATGAATTTTAAGAGGCAAGATATTTTTCCGAATAATCAAAATACGATTTCACAAAATTTATGGGCAATTGCGATATAATTAAATAAAACTTCTTAAAGATTGTATTTGATTACTTTAGATTTTTATTTAGTCAGTTTCTCTACCTAATCGAAACTATCTCAAAGAGAAAAAATTTGTGTCTTTTTCTAAGCAAAAAAAATCTTGAATTTGTTTTTTATGTATTGTTAACCAGATTTTCAATCTAAATAAAAAAACTTACCCCAGTAAAACTCACCATTCGAAATTTGAATAGTGTATAGATAAAAATTTGATTTAGATATTATTTCGTTCAGATTTATTTTTATCGAGTGCTCGCCAGGTCTCAAAAATCCAGAAAAGATCGGTTGAATAAAGTCTCCTTTATTGTCATAAAGATTGATCAAAACAAATTCAGGTTTGAAAGGATTAAAAATGTCTCTTGCTTTCGAAATCTTAAAATTAATTGTAAATACTTTGGCAAAAGGATCAAAATCACTTTCAGAAGGTCGGAGTGTTTCTTTAGCTCTTGCATAAAAATTTACAAGATTAATTGGAAAGTTAGTTCTATAGTAATAAAAATTTCCATTGTATTCACCAATTACAAGCTCAGGTCTTCCATCACTATCAAGGTCAGCATAACCTGGTGAAGAATTTTGTTTTACTTTCACATCCTTAAATAGATCTCTGTTTAATTCGAAATAGGGTTTTTCAGGTGTTCCTGTGTTCTCATAGTAAATTAATCTTCCATCTCTACCGCCAATTACGAGGTCAAAATCTCCATCACAATCTACATCAGAAAAGGTAGGACGAGCATCATAGGGAAAACTAACTCTTTCAATTAATGAATTGTCCACTTTAAATTTTCCATTGCCTTGATTTATCATAAATAAAAATTGATTTGGCAAACCGCTGCAGAATAGAAAATCAATCAAACCGTCGTTATTAATATCAACCGCTGCAGGTGCACTTTTCTCTCTCAATCTCACACTCTTAAATAAACCAGAATTCTCGACAAATCCATTTTTTGTATTTATAAATACATAAATTTTTCCATCCAGTGAGCCGGAGACAATATCCAGACTTCCATCTTTATTTAAATCGATAAAAATTGGTGTACTGAAAGATGAGACTTTCAAGGATGTAAAAGGTGCGTGTGATCTTCTAAATACGGGTATCTTCTTATTTCCAATATTTTTGAAAAATTGAAATCCGCCAAGATAATCTCCACTCAATAAATCGAAATCTCCATCATTGTCAAAATCAGCAAGAGAAACAGAAGGTGAACCGCCAGTAATTCTAATTGGTTCAAACAAATGATTTTCGAGTTTGAATTTTGGTTTCTTAGGTGTACCTATATTTCGATAAAAATAAAGTTCACCATCACCTGAACCGTAGATTAAATCCAGATCACCGTCGTTATCGATATCAACAAAGACAGGATTTTTCCAGTAAGATTTTGATTCAAATTCAGCAAAAGTGATTGATTGCCTTACCCAATTTGGATTTTTTTTCGACCCAGAGTTGATAAAATATGCGAATGTATTTTGATCTCTTCCGATTAAAATTTCATACTTACCATCGCCATTTAAATCAGCGAAAGCAGGAAACGCATTTAACCCGACATCTATAATTCCACGAGTAAGTGCTTTATCTTTTACAAATCTCGGAAAAGTTTTTCTACCTGTATTTCTAAATCCAATCAGGGTTCCAGCAGCAGGTCCACCAAAAAGTGACTCACCAATTCCAATAAATAGATCTAAATCTCCATCACCGTCAATATCAACAAGAGCTGGTTTAGCGTCGTTACCGGTAAATTTATTTACTTCAAAAAAGAAATTGTCAATCTTAAAAAAGATAGGATAATTCTTATCTCCCACATTGCGGTAAAATTGCAATCCCTTGAATGTACTTAGAATTAAATCGTAGTCACCATCTCCATCGAGGTCAGCTAAAAAAGGATAGGAGGGAGAGTTTTCATATTCTTTCGCATTGACTTCTTTAAGTAAATTATCATCCCTTAAAAATCTTGGTTCAGATAGTGTTCCAATATTTCTGAAAAACAAAATATTGCTTAGAGAAGAACTTCCAAGAAAAAGATCAACATCACCATCTCCATCTATATCGCAGAAAAAAGGTGAGCTGAAGCTTATAGCCTGGATATCATTTGGAGTAAATATTGAATCAATTCTAATCCAATTTTGAGCATAAACTGAGCTTATGAAAATTAGGGAAAAAGTGAGGATTAACTTCATAAAATTTAAATTAGTGACAGCAAATTGAATTAAATATTAGTATGTAAAAGATTTTTACTCGCTTCTTCAACCGTTGGAAAGATTTGAAAAATTTTATTCATCCTTGTCATTTCAAGATTAGCTACGATGTTTTGATTTTTAATAACGAGATGGATATTTCCACCGACCGGAATAAGTCGTTTGTAAGAGACCACCAGAACACCCAAAAAAGTGCTGTCGATAAATTCACATTTTGAAAAATCTACAATAAAATATTTTTCTCCACTATCTATTGCATCGAAAATTAATTCTTTAAATTCATTTGCTAAATAAATGCTTGTTCGAGGGATATTTACTTCAATTAAAAATATATCATTTTGTTTTGTTGTTAATAGGTTCATTGTGATTGAGAAATTTTTTCTATCAAAAATAAAAAAAATAATTCATTTTTTGTTTCTAAAACTAATTTTTATCAAGCAACATATAACTTGGATTAACTTTATGAATAAATCCAACAGTTTATTTATTCATTAATTTCATTAATTATCAATTTTGAAGTTATCATTGTGCTGTTATTCAGCAATTCTTTACAATCTTCAACTTTCGAAATATACGCAAGGATATTATTTCTCTCAATGAGTTATCTAAATTTTTTCGAGCTGAGTACATTATGTAGAAGCTACCCCATAGTTTTGGTAGATATCAATTTTTATTTCTTTATCTTTTATGAGATTAAAAGCTATAGTTTATTTTCTTTTTAATCATTCATCCCAGAAATACATTTTTGCTTCTGTTGAATGAGGATGTGTATTCTGTAT
>JBNAWO010000182.1:0-3195 GCA_049699815.1 Ignavibacteria bacterium
ATTCTTGAAAGGTTGAAAAGAGTATATTTTGTTAAAATTGTTTTATCAGCAGCTTCAAGTAAATTCATAAAATATGTTTCAATCTCTTGTTGTCCTCTCTCTCCAACTTCGTGATGATGATATTTTACTTTTATTTCAAATTTTTTGAGATAAGCACAGGCTTCATCTCTGAAATCATCATAAATGTCAAAAGGATTTGCAGCGTGATAAGCGTTTGTATAAAATTCTTCCGCATGTTCAACATGATAAAAAGATGATGCTGTCCTTGTATCATACTCGACTTTTGAAAAAATGTAAAATTCAAACTCGGGTCCCCACCATGATAAATCCGCAATTTTGTATTTTTTAAGAATTGCTTCAGCTTTAGATGCGACAAACCTTCCATCCTGATCAAATCTACTTCTTGCTTTATCTGTTAAATGAATGTTTGTGAAAAAACTAAGAGTTTTCATATCTCTGAAGGGATCAAGAACAGCTGTAGACAAATCAGGGACTAAAATCATATCACTACTTTCAACTTTTGAGAAGCGATAACTCGAGCCATCAAATCCAACTCCATTAAAAACTATATCTTCTAAGGTTACTTCTGATAATGGTAGAGAAACATGATGAAGTCGACCGATCAAATCAACACATTTTAAATCGATAATTTCAATTTTATTCTGTTTGATGAATTTATTTAATTGGAGTAATTGTGATTTCAAATTCATATGTTTACCTATTAATTATGATAGACTATTTTAAGAACTAAAAAGGTTCACCTTTTTATGAAATAATTTTAGATTTTAATTGTGAATTAAATTCGAATTACCAACTGACATTTCAATTCTCATCCTGAACAAACCGAAGGATGACTTTCCATCAATCTGAGTTCGTCAAAGAGCGATCTCCTGTCACCCTGAGCGTGTCGAAGGGTGACAGAAGAAAAGTTTGAATACAACATCAGGCTTCGACTAAGCTAAATCTGACATTGATATTGTCACCTTGAGCCTGTCGAAAGGTGACTGGACAAAATGCTCTCAATAATGTCATGCTTCATCAGGCTCAGCATGACAGAACACTTATTACAACTCAATCTCTTAAAGAAGTGACGCATCAATTAAATAAGCTTTATTCAAAAACTTCTTCAGCATTAACGATCTTTAATTTCTTTTCATTTATCTTAAGTGGATATTTCTGGATATATCTATCTTCATCAAGAATATGTTGTGAAATGTTTGAATGCTGGTAAGTTATTGGTGAAACTTTGTTGCTAATTAAATCTTTGGAAAATTCTTGAGCTCCTTCCGTCACCATTGCAACTTTTATATTGTGGAAGTTCAAATATTTTCTAATTGCATTATCAACATCTTTCTTAGTTAATTTTGGAAGTCGCTTTGCGATCTCATCGATAAAATATCCAGTTCCATAAAATTCTGAATCCATAAGATAACCAAGTCTTCTTGATTGAGTTTGAACCCAGAGCTTTGAATAATTAATTAAGAATTGTCTGGTTTCCTCAAAGTCTTTCTCGGGAATTCCTTCTTTGATGAGTCTTTCAACCTCACGAATTGCCATCCTCAAAGCAAAATGTCGATTTACATTTACTACAGGTCGAATCCAGACACTAAAATACTGTTGTCTTCTCGGAATATTTGGAATAGGAAAAGTTGATCCACCATCTTGAATAAAGTTTTCTATATAAGAGTAATCGCCATAGTTTAATCCTCGATCACCTCTCATTTTATTCATCAAAACTCCATTGAAAGTTCGATGCTCACCTAAGTATGAATTTGCAACCATCAAAGCATAAAAATCTTTATTCGATCTTGTTATATCAATAGGATACCCAAATGAGATCGCAGTAGAGGGAGTTTTTTTCTCAATTAAAGTAACTTCTATGTTTTCAATTTTTTGTGGTTTTGGAAGTTTCATAACATTTGGTTTACCAACAGGAAGTTTGGACAAATCTCTCTTAATCTTATCAAGAAATTTTTGATCAAAGTCGCCGGCAATACCAATTGTAAGATTTGATTGGTTATAATATTTCTTATAAAAGTTTTTTACATCATCAAGTGTAATCGATTTTAGAGATGAAATTTTTCCAGCTTCAATTGAACCGTATGGATGATTTTCATAAATCATTGTTTGCAAATAAAATTTGCCCAGATTTTCATCGTTCTCTCTTCGCAAAGTATTTTTAATGTAATTCATTTGAAGATCTTTAAGACGAACAAAATCATTTTCATCCATTCTTGGATTTGTTAAAACCTGCTCAAAAATTGACCAAAATCTTTCAACATTATCTTTATGAATATCTGCTACAAAAGTTGTCACCTCCTTATCAGGAAACACTCTAATCATTCCAGCAATTGGATACAATTTTTCGAGCATTTCTTTGTAAGTAACCTGACCATAACCACCTTCAGCAATTAATCTTGCAGTGAGTTGATTGAGTCCTTCCTTTCCCTTTGGATCATTCATCGATCCCACACGAAACTGAATTCTGAAAGAAATGATTGGAGAATCTTCAACCTTCAAAGTTGTAAATTTCATTTTCTGTGTAAAAGTAGTTTCCGCCATCATTAGAATTACCAGTATAGTTTTTATGATTAAACTTTTCATTTTAATTTCCCCCCGAGATTAATGTGACAACATTTCTTTTCTCTTTGACTAAATATTTTTTAGCTACTTGTTGAATATCATCTGGAGTTATTTTTGAAAGAGTTTGATAAAATTCATCGAGACTGTGAGGCGTACCTGTTACACTTACATAATAGGCAAGAGTGGAAGCGATTGCATCTGCATTATCAAGACTATGCAAGAAACTGTATTTCATATTTGACAAAACATCAGCAAGTTTTTTCGGTGAGATCTGTTCTGATTTTAATTTATCTATGGCGTTATAAATTTCTTGTTTCACTTTTTCGAGATTCTTATCGTCTTTAATTCTTGCATAAATTCTAAATAGAGATGGATCTCTATCCATCGGCATTTCACCACTTACGAAATCGACAAGTTTTTCATCGAGAACTAATTTTTGATAAAGTTCTGATGTTTCAGAAAAAAGTAATTCTGCAATTACATTGAGTGCAGCAACATCTTTACTCTTTGAATCAAATGCAGGTACTTTATACCCAATGTAAAGATATGGAAGTGTTTTGTTTGGATATTTTACTTCTTTTGATCTTTCTTCTTTTTGTTCAGGTTCAACGG
>JBNAWO010000183.1:0-3195 GCA_049699815.1 Ignavibacteria bacterium
TGCATTATAAGCTGCAAGAGCAAGATACCAATCTCCTAAAGATTCATACAAATCCTTTAAGTGTTTTGCAGCTGCTCGAGTAGATTTTTCAGGATCTTTTCTTTCATCAATCCAGAAATTCACTTCAAGTCCATATAATCTGCCAGTACCTTTTATAAATTGCCAGAGACCAACAGCTTTTGCCCAGGAGACTGCTCTAGGATTTAAGCCGCTTTCTATCACACTCAGATAAATTAACTCTTCAGGAACACCTTCTTGGTTAAATATTTTTCTCATCATTGGTAAATAACGACCTGAGCGGGACAGCCATCTTTCAGTGATAGCCCGTCCTCTATCCGTAAAAAAATCTAAAAAAGACTGAACATATGAATTTACTTCAATTGGAACATTTTGAATGTTAACAGTTTTAGGAATTTCAAATTTTGGATGCTTAAATGCACTTACACGTTTGCTCAGCCATTCCTGTAAACTTGGTAAAGATATATCTGGCGGGAGTTCATCTATTTTATCTATTAACCTCTGATAATCTTCAATCACTGTCCTTTCAAGGTCTATGTAATCAGCAAAATTTTCAATTCCAGGATATTCGCTAATTTTATTGAGCAGTTCCACAGCATTTTCATATTCTTTCAATGCACTTAAATTCTGTTTTTCTTCTTCAAATTTTATTGCTCTGATATAAGATTGCCTTACCTGTTCAAGTAGGGCTTCAAGGATGTTAATCTTTGTTGTATCCTGTTTTACTTCTTCAGTGATAAATTCTTTTTGTTGAACTGTGGTTTTTGAGGCACAAGAAAAAAATAGAAAAGGTAACAGGGCAATTAGAAGTAATCTTTTATTCATTATTCTCTCTTATTTTTTGATCATTTGTTTTGAATTTAAGTCACTAAAAATAAAATGTCAAGATTTGTTTGAAATAATTCCTCTAACTCATTAAAAAATATAAGATTAAGAAGTCAAAGCGGTATATTGCCATGTTTTTTTCTAGGATTTTTATCAACTTTTGTTCTCGTTATTTCCAGAGCTTTGATCAATTTTTGACGAGTTTGTTCTGGGAAAATGACTTCGTCAATATAACCTTTTTCTGCGGCTACATAAGGATTGGCAAATTTTTCAATATATTGTTGAAGTTTTTTGTTTAATTCTTCCTCTGGTTTATCTGATGATTGAATATCTTTTTTAAAAATAATTTCAACAGCCCCCTTTGGTCCCATTACAGCAATCTCTGCACTGGGCCAGGCAAAATTGAAATCACCACGAATATGTTTCGAGTTCATAACATCATAGGCACCACCATAAGCTTTCCGGGTTATTACAGTTATCTTTGGAACTGTCGCTTCACAAAATGCATAAAGTAGTTTAGCGCCATTTCGAATAATTCCTCCCCACTCTTGATCTGTTCCAGGCATAAAACCAGGGACATCAACAAAAACAATCAATGGAATATTGAAAGCATCACAAAATCTAACGAAACGTGCTGCCTTTACTGAAGAATTTATATCAAGAACTCCTGCTAATACTGCAGGCTGATTTGCAATAATTCCCACTGATTTACCTTTTAATCTCGCAAAACCAATGATAATATTTTGTGCAAAAGATTCTTGAACTTCAAAAAACTCATTGTAATCGACTATAAGTTTAATAATTTCTTTCATATCATAAGGTTGATTTGGATTATCTGGAATGATAGAATTTAGTTCAGGTATTTCTTTTTCTGGTTCATCATATTCAATTTCTGGCGGATCTTCGTCACAATTTTGTGGGATAAATTCCATCAATTTTCGAATATTCATCAAACAGTCATATTCATTATCATAGACAAAATGAACTACACCAGATTTAGTTGCGTGAGTATCTGCTCCTCCAAGTTCCTCAAAGGTTACATCCTCGTGAGTTACTGTTTTGACGACATTTGGACCGGTAACAAACATATAAGAAGTATTTCTAACGATGAAAATGAAATCCGTAATTGCTGGAGAATAAACCGCTCCACCAGCACAAGGTCCAAGGACTGCTGAAATTTGAGGTACTAAACCAGAAGCGAGTGTATTTCTCAGAAAGATTTCGGCATAACCACCAAGACTCGAAACGCCTTCCTGTATTCGTGCGCCACCCGAATCATTTAATCCAATTATAGGTATTCCAAGTTTCATTGCCATATCCATAATCTTGCAAATCTTCTTAGCGTGCATTTCGGATAAACTTCCACCGAAAACGGTAAAATCCTGACTGAATACGGCTACATCACGACCATTAATTTTACCAAAACCAGTTACAACACCATCACCATAAAATTTTTGATTTTCCATTCCAAAATCATGACATTGATGAACAACAAACTTATCGACTTCGGCAAATGAATCTGTATCGAGCAAGATTTCAAGTCTTTCTCTGGCGGTCAATTTACCTTTCTGATGTTGCTGTTCGATTTTATTTTTCCCGCCGCCTTGCTCTGCAAGTTGATTTTTTAATTTAAGTTCATTGATTCTCTCTAGCATATGCATCCTAAATTATTTCAAAAATGGATTGTATTTTTTTTCGTGATCAATAGTAGTAGATGGGCCATGGCCAGGCAAAATTTCGATATCTTCATCAAGAGTAAAGATTCTTGTTCTGATTGATTCAAGCAATTGATCAAAACTCCCGCCCCACAAATCTGTCCTGCCAATGCTTTCAAAGAAAAGTGTATCACCCGTAAAGAGTACTCTCAAGTCTTTAATTAAAAAGCTAGTCCCGCCTGGTGAATGTCCCGGAGTTTTAATTATTTCAATTTCATAATTGTTCAGTTTTAGAAAATTCAACTGATAAAGATCAAAATCTGGTTGGACAACTTTAGGTGCCTGGATTCCAATCATTTCTGCTTGAGCGCGAACATTTAACAGCAATGGCAAGTCGGGCGAAGGGAAATAAAATGCAGGATTAAAGTGTTCTTTTAAGAATGAAATTCCAAATAAATGATCTATATGACCATGAGTATTTAAGATTTTTGTTAGTTTAAGATTTCTTTCTCTAATAAATCTTTCAAGTTCATCATCTTCAAATGCATTTGAATTACCAGGATCTATAATAATTGCTTCTTTGATTTCATCATCATAGATAACATAAGTATTTTGATCGAATTCATTAAAAACAAATCTTTCTATGCGAAGTTTTTTCTCTTTACTCATCTTATATCCAAAATAAAATTCTTTTTAA
>JBNAWO010000184.1:0-3102 GCA_049699815.1 Ignavibacteria bacterium
CTTATGTTTTAATGAGAACAACTGAAAAAGTTATGTAACAAATTAGAAGTAACCGAAAAATTATCAAAAGATCTCTTGAGGTTATTTTAAGTTCATCGGATTGAATTGACTATCATTCCACCTCTATCTCCATTCTCAATAGAGCAGAAGCAAGTGTTTTTCCCTGTGCATCGTGTTTGAGAGAAACAGTCCCGCCACCTCCAAGGGCATTATGCAGAATAAAATTCAAAGCTTTGATGTTGGGCATTTCATATCTTTCAACTTCACCAAAACAAATTCCTTCAAAATATTTTTTAACTCTGTCTGCAGTTAAATACTTCTTTAGTATTTCATAACCTTTATCATCATAAGCGATTATTCCAATGTTTGCCGAGTCACCTTTATCTCCACTTCTTCCATGAGCAATATCAATGAGTCTTATTTTCATATTAGACCTCCACAATTTCAATTTTCGGTTGAACTAAACTCTTCGGAACAAGCGATGGCCAATAAGCAACCACTTCGCTTGCTCTTGGTCTTCCACCAGCAAAACCAGTTACACTTGGTGGACCCGTAAGAATCAAAGGAGCAATCTCTCTTCCAAATCTTTCAACAGCATCATAATCTTTACCTCGAACAGCAATTCTTAAAACAACTTCATTAATCAAATCCTCATCAATTGTTTTTGCAAGTGGACCAAAACAAGCATTATATCCAAGAAATTCAGTTCTAATTTCATCAAATCTTAACCCAAGCAATTCAAGTCGTTTTCTCAAAATTTGATCAGCAGCTTTTGCTTTAGTTAAAGCTTTAGGCCAGGTATATGTTAAAGTCCCTACTGCAGAATAACCATCAAAATATGAAGCTGAAACTTTATAAAATTCAGTAGGCTCCTTGCCTTTTACATTGAATACTTTGACCCTATTTTCCCCTTCTTGCTCGAGCTTAATTGAAGTAAAGTCAGCAATACATTCAGGTGTGATGTAATTTTTTGGATCGCCGATTTCATAAACGAGTTGTTCGGCAACGGTCTCAATTGAAACTAATCCACCTGTGTTTTCATGTTTCGTAATTATAACCGTTCCATCGGGATAAGCTTCAGCGATAGGAAAACCAATCTCAGCCATATTTTCAATTGATTCCCAATCGCCCAAAAAATTTCCACCAGTTGATTGAGCCCCACATTCAAGAATATGTCCTGCAACTGTACCAGCAGCCATCAAATCGTAATTTTTATAATCCCAACCGAATTCATAAACCATTGGTGCAAGAGTTAAACCAGTATCTGTAGTTATTCCCGTAATTACTATCTGTGCACCTTGTTTTAATGCATCGACGATTGGTTGACTTCCAAAATAAACATTTGCACTCAAAAGACGATCTTTGATTTTAATTATGCCTTCACCTGTTTCCATATTTTTCAAATCAATTCCAGCTTCAATTAACTCATCAATTTTTTCAAGAATATCATCACCAAGAACAACACCAATTTTCAAATTTTCAAAACCAAAACTCTCGGCAACTTTTTTTACTTCAATCGCACAGGAAAGCGGATTTACACCACCACCATTTGTAATGACTTTAATATTTTTTTCGACACAAATTGGTAGAATTCTTTTCATCAGTTCAGGTATATCTCTTGCGTAACCAAGGTTCGGATCTTTCTTTTTTTGTTTTTGCAGAATTGACATAGTCACTTCTGCAAGGTAATCCATTACTAAGTAATCAACAGGACCTTTTGTGACTTGTTGAACTGGAGCTTCGAGTAAGTCGCCCCAGAAACCCTGACCAGAAGCAATTCTAATTTTATCTTTCATTTTTGTTCTCGTCTAATTTTTTTATGATTTTTTTCGCAATCTTATCAAGCTCTTCTTCAGAATTAATTTCAATCCAATTAATATCTCTAACTTTCCTGAACCATGTTAATTGTCTCTTGGCGTATCTTCGTGTATTTCTTTTAATTAATTCAATCATTTCGTTATATGTAATTTTCGATTTTAAATAATCAATTACTTCTTTGTAGCCGACTGTCTGTAATGCAACATTCACATTTTCTCCAAACTTATTTAAAATTTCTTTTACTTCTTCTATTAATCCTTGTTCAATCATCTGATCGACACGATGATTTATTCTTTCATACAATTTTTTTCTATCCCAGAGAAGACCGAAGATAATTTTTTCAAATGGGGGTTCTTGATGTTTTTCTTTTTGAAGCTGAGAAATTGGTTTACCGGTGAGAAAGAAAACCTCAAGTGCACGAATTATTCTGCGCGGATTTTTTTTGTCAATTTTTTCATAAGTCACAGGATCATTCTCTTGAAGTTTTTTAATCAAACTTTCAATTCCTTTTTCCTTCAATTCTTTTTCAAGTTCCAATCTAATTTCATCATCAGAAGATGGGCCTTCAAAAATTCCATAAAGGAGAGAATTAATGTAGAGACCTGAACCGCCAACCACAACAGGAATTCTATTTTCTGAATGAAGTCGATTTATTATTTCTTTTGCTTCTTTCACAAATCTTCCAACATCATATTTTTCATTTAGCGAAATAATGTTTATGAAATGATGTTTTACTTTATTCAATTCTACTTCATCAGGTTTTGCAGTGCCAATAGTAAGTTCTCTGACGATCTGTCTTGAATCAGATGAAATTATTTCGGTTTTAAGTTCTTGAGCAATTTCAATTCCAATTTTAGTTTTTCCTGATGCAGTTGGACCAACGATTGCTAAAACTCTTCTTTCCATCCTTCAATTCCAATCAACGGAACAAATTGAAATGCTGGAATTTTTTCTAATTCAAATTCATTATCATTTTTTTTTGTAAGAACATAAAGGATCTGTGTAGTTCGTGAACCAACAGGAATTACAAGGTGTCCACCAATAGCAAGTTGATCTTTCAAAGGTTTTGGGACATCAGGTGCAGCAGCCGTTACAATAATTCCATCGTAAGGTGCAAACTCACTCCAGCCGACTGTTCCGTCTCCACATAATGTAGAGATATTTAACCCAAGCTCTTTAAATCTTTTTCTGGCTTCCCTGAATAAATCGAAATCCCTTTCGATTGTAAAAACTCTTGCCCCTAGATAATCAAGAATTGCAGCTTGATAACCGGAACCTGTTCCG
>JBNAWO010000185.1:0-3100 GCA_049699815.1 Ignavibacteria bacterium
GATCAGTAAATTTTTTCCCTTTGTTTGGAACTTCTACTACATACATACTGCTCGATGCCGGATCAGAAATATCAACAGCTGAATTAAAGACCAAGAATTTGTCATCAGGACTGAAAGCAAAATTTCCAAGTTTTCCTGGATTATCAATTAACAATTCTTTTTGATTAGTAGATAGATCGATTAAATAAATTCTTTTGAACATATAAGAATCATCCACAAGATTACGAGGAGCGATTGCCGCAGCGATGTATTTGCCAGAATTTGAAACAACAAAATCAGATACGGTACAATCACTTGTAATCTGTTCGGATTTCTTTTTATCCAAATCATATTTATAAAGATTTATATGTTGCCAATCTTCTTCATAGATGATCTGATTGAAGCCTTTTCTTTGTAAGTTTTTAATTTTTTCTGGAATAGGGTTTAGAGCTGTGTAATAAATTATTTTCCCATTCGGATGAAATTTGAATTGAATCACATTCTCACTTGATTCAATTAACTTGAATTTCTCTCCACCATCAACTGGAATTGCATAGACTTGAGTTGCTTTGTCATTATCAAATCTTCCCGTAAATGCGATTAGTTTCCCATCGGGAGAGAAAGTAATGTTACCTACACTGACTTTTCCAGTAATGAAAGGTTTTTGGTTACTTCCATCGCTATTCATTAAATAAAGTTCGCGATATGCAAAACCAGGTTCATCCTTAACTTCTCTTGGGACAAGCACTGTGTAAGCAATTAGTTTTCCATCTGGTGATAAAGCGACCTCATCGATCGATTTTATTTTTACAACATTATATGGAGTTAGTATTGTGTCTGTTTGTGAGAATGAAATTGAGAAAAATAATAACAAATAGAAAAAAGATTGAAAGATAATTTTTTTGTTTTTCATAAGGCACCTCAATTTAGTTTAGAAATGAGTTAATTTCTTCTCTTACCTTTTCAAGATTACAATTGACAGAGAGATGTCCACAGTTATCATCAAGCAATAATGTTTGGCAGTTTAAAATCTTTGCAAGCTCAAGTGAAGATGAAGGGTGAAGAATGTGATCTTGTTTTGCGATTATTAAAAACAATTTAGCTTTAATTTGATTTTTTAAATCTTCTTTAGAACCAAATCCTTTCGAAATATCGTGCGAGATCATTGCTCGCAACTGATAAAGGTAATCATAGCTGTTCCAGTAAGTTGGTGCATCTTTATCAAAGCTATTTAATATTTCTGAAAATTTTTCTCTCGGGTTGTTTTCCACATACCAATCTGGAGTTCGCGCAACAAGTTGAGTAAGCATATTAATTGATTTGAAAATTTCTTTCTCACTCATTCCACAATTGTGTGCTGAGGTAATTAATTGTTCACGAGTTGACCATAGAAGCATATCATAAGAACTCGACCAGGGAGTTGGAACATAAGCAATGACTTTTTCTACATAGTCGGGGAACATAACTGCAAGTTGAAGAACCTGCATACTTCCCATTGATCCGCCTATTGCTGCATAAATTTTCTTAAATCCTAAAACATCATTAAGAAGTTTGTATTGAGTTGCAACAATATCTCTCATAGTAAATTGAGGAAATTTTTGGTTTCGTTGTGTTTCGCTGTTTGAAGGTGAGGTTGAAATTCCATTTCCAAGTGCATCAACACAAATAATAAAATATTTTGTTGAATCAAGAAGTTTATTGGTTCCATCGCCAATTAAGTTGCCTAACATCTCACTCGTTCCACCAAACCAGGTTGAGTATAAAATTACATTGGATTTTTCATCGTTTAATTTTCCGAAAGTTCTGTATCCAATTTTACAATTATAAATGACCTCTCCGTTTTCAAGTTTGAAATCACCTAAATCGGCGAATCTTTGTTGAGCCTGGATTGAGAAAGTTGTTAGAGCAATAAGAATTACTAATTTGAGCTTTTTCATTTTGTTAACCATCACTTATGATATTTTTTCTCTCCAGCTTCAATTCGAAGATTTATAAAATCTTCTTCTCTTGGAATTGCGCAAGAATAAATCGGAGTGTAAGCGCAGTATGGATTGTAAGCCTTATTGAAATCTAAAGTGTAAAGAAAATTAGGATCGGTTGATTCATCTCCAACATCAAGATAACGTCCAACTTCATAAGTCTCGTCTCCTGTAGTCAGATCTCGAAACCACACAGCAAGATAATTTTTTAAATGTTCTTTACCGTTTTTAATTACGCTGTCAGGATATTTGTACACATTTATTTTGTAGGTCTTTCCTTTGTAATTGAATTGAAAATAACCGTACTTTATTTGAGTTCTTTTCTCGCCTTTAGTTCCAAGTACAGTTACAGTTTCGGGTATAGCATATCTGTATAGTTTAGATTTAAAGACAAAATCCGGGTCAACATCAAAATATTTTAATCCAGTGAATTTTACAGTTGTATCTCTTCGGAAAGGTGAATCGGGGCTATATCTGAAAGTTGAGTCAATTTGTTTTCGATAATTTTCAATTTCTTCTAAATATTTTGGATCGATTGATTTTTTTGAGCAGGCAGAAAATAAAATGAGAAGGATTAACAAAAATTTTAGTTCTCTCATCTCTCACTCAATTATTTAAATCTTTGAAACAAAGATAAATAGTTTTAATAAATTTTGAATGAAGGGGAAAATTATCCTTTAAAAACAATGTATCTCATATGAAAAATTCTTTTTCAATTTTTATCATTAAAGTTTCAATGAAATGAATCAAGAAGCGGCAAAAACATTTCTTAAAAATCTTTTTAATTTCTAAATTTGAAAAAATTATGAAAGTACCTGTTGTAGTTATAGTCGGAAGACCAAATGTTGGCAAGTCAACATTATTTAACCGTCTGGTTGGTAGAAGAGAGGCTATTGTAGATTCGACCTCTGGAGTTACTCGAGACAGAAATTACGGTGAAGTTGAGTGGTGTGGAAAAGTTTTTAATTTAATTGATACGGGGGGCTTCGTTCCAGAATCAGATAATGTTTTTGAGAGAGCAATTGCAGAACAAATCAACGCAGCTTTGCAGGAAAGTGATGCTATCATTTTCTTACTTGATGCAAATGATGGAATAACTCCAGTGGACAGAATGATTGCAAATCTTCTTAGAAAATCTAACA
>JBNAWO010000186.1:0-3084 GCA_049699815.1 Ignavibacteria bacterium
GATTATCAGGTGGGATTGAATAATTTAAAGGTGGTTGTTGATTGTTTACATCTATCTGTAAAATTTTTCCAAGCAAATTAGAGAGTGTTTGAGCATTATTCAGTGGATCCCCGGCTGCGCCACCATCACCAGAGGCAATATAAAGATAACCATCCGAACCAAATGCGATACATCCACCATTGTGATTTGAATATGGTTGATTAAATGTGAGTAAAACCAATTCAGAATTTTTATCAGCTGAATCTGGATAAGTTGATGATACCTGAAATCTAGAGATGATGGTTCTCCTTGGATTATTGGCAGTGTAGTTCACATAGAAATATCCATTTGAAGCAAATTGAGGATGAAATGCAAGACCAAGTAATCCCATCTCACCGCCCCAGGAAACTCTATCGGTTATATCAAGGAAAACCTTTTTTGTAGTTGAGTTTTGATTATTCTCAAAAACAATAATTCTGCCCGGTTGTTCAACTACAAAAAGTCTATTCGTTCCATCTCTTGCCGATTGTAAATCGACAGGATTAGAAAAACTTAAATTTGGAAATGCTTCTTCAAGTGAAAAAGTTGTGGATTTTGTTTCATTGCAGGATGCAATGGAAATGAAAAAAATAAAAGCGATGATAACTTTTAACATAATAATATCCGATTTACTTTAAATATGATGTAAGATTAAGAAATTCAATTTATCTTGCAATGTTCAAATTAAGTAACTAACTAAAACATTTATGGCAGAGAATCACCGTATTCTTCAACGAACTTCACAAGACCATTGAAATAAGAAGCAATAACTCAGTAGTGTCTATGACTACACCCGCTTAGACAATCACCCCAACCTAAAGAAAAAGTATATTCAATAGAATCATCTTTTCTTTTCGCTTCTAAATCATTACCATCACCAGCTAAAAACTCAGGTCCTGAAAAGTAAATCCCTTTTATTTTACTAAATTTTTTTGAGAGAGCGTACATATTAACTGGTTCAGGTGAATAAAGGATTACATATCTATCAGATATCCAGAATAGTTGCAGTTTATATTGCTTAACAAGAGAATCAAATTTAGCTTCGCCTGTTTCCAGAATCCCATTTAATAAATTCCTTACCCAGCTATAACCTTTATCAACCATCAGTACCATAAGCTCAAGTGAAACAAACGGAAAAACATGAATTTTTTTTACATAGTTGAATGGATATTGATCATTCATATTATGTATTGCGACAAGTTCACGATAATAAATTAATTGAATATCTTCTGGTATTTCAACAACATTATTGAGCCAGCTTGTATCATTACGCAATTCAGCAAAAGTTAAAAAAGCCGCATCGTAATTAAGTAGTTTTTTAATGCTATCTGGAATGCTTGAATCATCAAATGCATTCGATGGTTGAACGGGATTCTCTTTTTGGCAGGAAACAAAAATTAAAAGCCCTAAGATTAAAAACCTTTTCATTTTAACCTCCTGTAAAGTCTTTGTGATAAATTCACGAGATACTACAAAAGTAAATTTAAAGATTCAAATAGGTTTTAAGAGACTATGAATGGCTTTTTAATGAAAAGATTGTACTGGAGATATTTCTGTCTGTTTATAAAATTTAATGTATTTTTAAACTCTCTTTAAGATAGGCTTCAAATTCTTCTTCAAGATTTTGATTATAAAAAGGACATCCAAGAAGCTTGTATTCCTTATTCTCAAAGGTTAATGAAATTTTTGCCTCCCGCTGGAGCTTCAATAAAAACTTCTCTTTCCAGCCTTCTTTTGAATTCTCAAATTTTTGGCTGGCATCCAGAAATTGACTCCCTTTTGGTTCAATAAATATCTGATAACTGATAATTTTACCTTTAGTAGCGTTATAAGATTTTTTTGATTTTTCTGTTTTTTCAACTAAAAATAAAACAAAATCGGGTTCAAATGCCTCTCCATCATTAAAATTATAGATTTTGAAAAACCTTTCGTTTCTAAATAAATAAACCTCCTTGTATTTTTTCTTCATCTTATTAATAAACTTTGAAATAAATTCGATGAATTTTTCTTCTTCTTCCGTACCATAAAAATCATTTTGAGCAAACCAATCTAAATCTTTAAGTGAAATCGTTTTTAAAGATTCGTTTGGTCTTGGAGTATATTTTACTTTCTTTTCTCTAAATACCTTATTTAAATTGACAGGCTTGAATTCTTTTGTACCAATATATTTTGATGAATTTAATTTAGTTATCTCTTCAGATATTTTTTTTTATACAGTAAAAACAGTTTCAAATTTTTTCGTCTGTTCTAAATTATTCATTACAAAATCAGGCCCTTTTACAAAGACCTTGACTCCACCAAGGTAATTTTTGTCTTCGATAAATTGTTCTCTTGATCTAATATTTGGGAAATATTTTTTAAGATTGGTGAATTGAAATACTTCTAATTTATCCTTTGCAAATCGAATAACATTCTTACCAAAATCTTTTAAATCAATTTCTTTTTCAATTATTTTTATCGATGAACTTATTTCATCCATCTGATCAGAAAATAATTTACTTTCTGTAATTTTTCCAGTGGGGAATTCATAAGAATATTTTTTTTCTAAGTTTATATCACTAAAACCAAAAAATTCTGTATTTTTTCTCTCCTGTTTTTCGTTAAGAAAAATTAAACCTTTTTTCCAGATTTCTTTTTTAGTTATTTCTTTTTTTACAAAAAGGTCGTATTGAATTTCCTTTTCAGAAATGATACCAATCTGCGTTAATGTTTGTTTTATCTCGTATATATATTTGGGATTATGTTTACAATGATAATGAAGTGTTTCTATTATTCTTAATTCATTTTGAATGTCGTTATCAAATTTCCTTTTATAAAGCTCATCATAATCATCAAAAACAAAAGGGAAGTATCTGGCACCTCTTCCTATAAGTTGAGCTTCACTTAAAGTTGTTGAACCTGGAATATATGTTCCGTCTCTTTTGGTTGTTCCATCTCTTGTATCATATAGTCTTACTATATCAAATAAATTTAAAACATCCCAACCTTCATTCAACATATTTACTGCAAAAATTGCCCTTATTTCATTATTCTTATTTTCAAGAGAATTTAATTTTATTTGTTTGT
>JBNAWO010000187.1:0-3007 GCA_049699815.1 Ignavibacteria bacterium
ATTACAGTTTTGATATATTAGCTTACTCATTTCAAGGAGGTGTATTAATTCGTTTTGTTTTTTATTTAGTTCTCTCGTTTTCAGTTACTTTTTCGGTTAGTTTATTTTTCAATTTTGTATGGGAAGATACAAAATTGGAATTGTCAGAGGGCTTATCCCAATTTATTGAAGAACATTCACTTACTGGTGCTTTTGTAACTGTTTTACTTCAACCTGTTTTAATTTTAATAGATGTTTTAATATTACCAAAAAGTAGTCTTTCTTATTGGATATTCCTTTCGAGCGGAATCTCCATAATATTCTTGTTTTTAATTGCAAATCAATTAAACGCATACAGGAAAGAAAAATTAAATTCGTACTTAAGATTTTCATTTTATTTTATGGTATTCGCTTTGGTTTTTATTTCTATCAAAGATGTTGTTGCATTTGCTAATGTTATGAAACCGAAAACTGTTGAAATCTCACAAAAATTTCTAACTTATGAAGAAAACTTAAAAACCAAATTAAACATCAAAACAGTAACAATCAGTGGTGAAGAAGTTTTTACTGCGAAATGTTCAGCCTGTCATAGATTTGATCAAAAACTTGTTGGTCCACCATATAATGTTGTATTGAAGAAGTATGAAGATAAGAAAGACCAACTTGTGAAATTTATCTTAAATCCAGTAAAAGTTGATCCTGCTTATCCACCGATGCCTTCTCAAGGATTAATTCCACCGGAAGCTGAAGCAGTTGCTGAATATATAATGAAAGTTTACAAAGAAAAGCAGAAATAGTTAACTTTCGTTAAGAAAATTGATTAATAGTTAATTTTTAAATAATTTTGCATTTGTTTTAATCAGGTAAAGATGAAAATTAAGATAACCTCCCTCTCAGAAGGGAGGCATTTTTATAGTCTGGATGCGAGTGTAGAAGAGCTTGACCTTCCTTCAGAGTTTTTTGGTAAAGTAAAGGTTCAGGTTCTTCTTGAAAAAACTAAAGAGCATATATTGATCAGAACATCTTTAAGTGTTCATCGACGTTGTGAGTGTGATAGATGCTTAAGGCAGTACGATAGAGAGTTCATTAACGAGTATCATATGTTTTATATTCACGATATTCGTAATAAAGATTTGTATGATGAAGATGTTGTGACTGTGATTAGAAATGATCAAGACTTTATTGATATTTCAAATGATGTTCGTGAGTATGCGATGCTTGCGATTCCGATGAAAAATCTTTGTAGAGAAGATTGTAAGGGACTTTGTCCGAAGTGTGGTAAGGATTTAAACTTTGAAAACTGCACTTGCGAAAAAGAAGAAATTGACCCTAGATGGTTAGCGTTAAAAGAATTATTTAAACAACAATGAAAAGAAAGGGATACTGAAATGCCAAATCCGAAGAGAAGACATTCAAAATCAAGAACAAGAAAGAGAAGAGCGCATTTTAAAGCTGCCTCTCCAGCAATTTCTACTTGCGCGAATTGCGGAGAACCAAAATTACAACATCGTGCCTGCCCAAATTGTGGCTTTTACAAAGGCAGAACAATGTTTGTCCCTAAGGCATCGTGAATTAATGTAAAGGTTAGTTTTGGAAAATTTATCTGAAAAATGCGTTATTGCTTTGGATGCAATGGGTGGTGATAATGCACCTCTGGTTACGGTCAGAGGTGCATCACTTGCATTAAAGGAATGTGATAATAGATTTGATGTTCTACTTGTTGGTAGAAAAACTGAAATCGAAAAAATAATTCAAGAAGAAAATTTAAATTTTCCATTGCAAAATATCATCGACGCTGCTGAAGTTGTTGCTATGGACGATGTTCCTACGACTGCCTTAAAAAACAAAGACACATCAATGGCAGTTTGTATCGATTTAATAAATAAGGGGCAAGCGAACGCATTCGTAAGTGCAGGTAATACCGGCGCTGTGATGGCTCTTTCAACGATAAAATTGGGAAGAATTGAAGGAATAAGCAGACCTGCTTTAGGAACGATTGTTCCAACACTTAAAAATAAATGTCTGGTTATGGATGTTGGTGCTAATGTAGATTCAAAACCAAATAATCTTTATGAATTTGCAGTGATGGGCAGTGTCTATATTAAAGAAATTTTTGGTATTGAAAATCCTAAAATTGGTTTGTTAAGTGTTGGTGAAGAAGATTCTAAAGGTAATGAGGTTACATTGGCCGCAAATAAACTTCTTAGAAATTCCAAACTGAATTTTTTTGGAAATGTTGAAGGTAGGGATATCTTAAAAGGTGAAGTTGATGTAATTGTTTGTGATGGATTTGTTGGAAATATTGTATTAAAATTTGCAGAAGGATTTTTACATTTTCTTGTTAAGAAACTTCGTGAATCAGCAGAAGAAAATTTTATGAACAAATTGAAAGTTGGAATTTCAAAAGGGATTTTAAAGGATATTTTAAAAGTTTTTGATTACCAGGAATATGGCGGTGTTCCTCTTCTTGGAGTGAATGGAATAACAATTATTGGACACGGTTCAAGCTCTGAATTAGCGATTAGGAATATGATTTTCAGAGCTTACGAAACATACGAGCATCGTATTATTGAAAGAATAAGAGAGGCTATTCAGCGTTTTCATCTTAATTCATAATAAGGAGTATTTAAAATGACTAATCGAGAATCAAAATATAATGCAAGAATTGTTGCATTTGGAAAGTATGTACCAGACAAAGTCCTGGATAATAAATATTTTGAATCTATAGTAGATACTACAGATGAATGGATCACGACAAGAACTGGAATTAGAGAGAGAAGAATTCTTGAGCAGGGAGCTACATCCGATATGGCTGTAAAAGCAATTGAGGATATGGTCCGAAGATTTAATGTGGATTTGAACACAATCGATGTAATAATTGTAGCAACTGTCACTCCCGACATGTTTTTCCCTTCTACGGCTTGCGTTATAATGGATAAACTAGAAATGGAAAACACCTGGGGTTTTGACCTTTCAGCTGCTTGTTCGGGTTATGTTTTTGCAGCATCAACTGCCCGTGCCTTTATTG
>JBNAWO010000188.1:0-2576 GCA_049699815.1 Ignavibacteria bacterium
TATTTCTGATCCGGCATCGAGCAGTATGTATGTAGTAGAAGTTCCAAACAAAGGAAAAAAATTTACTGATCTAAGAAATTATTCAGAAAAATTTGAAAGCACTGTTAGTTCGGTTGGCTGGAAAGATAATCAGACTTTACTTTTTACTGCAGAAGAAGGAGTTTATTTACCTTTAAGTGAACAAAAATTGAATGCACCTTCAAGAAAATTAGTCACTCCAGCAAATTCGGTGGTGAGAAATTTTCTTTACGATAAAAATTCAGGTAATTACATTCTTGTTCTCAACAAATTCAATCATCCTAATGAAATTTATTTATTCAATAAGAAAGGAGAATTCAAAAGGTTAACAAATGTTAATCCCTGGCTTGATAAAGTAAAACTGGGACGACAGGAAGAGATAAGATACAACGCAAGAGATGGATTGGAAATCACTGGAGTTTTAATTTATCCACTGAATTATGAAGAAGGCAAAAGTTATCCACTAATTGTATATGTTCACGGCGGACCTGAGGCCGCTGTTCAAAATGGATGGAATACATCTTACGGTAGTTGGGGGCAAATTGCTGCAGCAAGAGGTTATTTTGTATTTATGCCAAATTATCGTGCAAGCAACGGACGCGGAGTCGAATTTTCTAAAATGGGTCAAATGGATTTAGGTGGAAAAGAATTTGATGATGTAATCGATGGTATTGATTATCTGATTAACAAAGGTCTTGTTGACAAAGATCGAATTGGCATTGGCGGAGGAAGTTACGGCGGATATTTCTCAGCTTGGGCTGCAACAAAATATTCTGATCGATTTGCTGGTGCGGTAATGTTCGTCGGAATTTCTAATCAAATCTCTAAAAGAGGAACAACAGATATTCCTTATGAAGATTACTATGTCCACTGGAGAATTTGGACCTGGGAAAACTTTGATTTAGTTTGGGATAGAAGTCCACTTAAATACGCAACAAATTGCAAAACTCCAATTCTAATTTTACACGGCAAAGATGATCCAAGAGTTAGTGTAACTCAATCGATGGAACTATATCGAGCATTAAAAATTTTAAATCAGGCTCCTGTCAGATTAGTCTTATATCCTGGAGAAGGACACGGCAATGCAAGAACTCAATCACGATTGGATTTTGCAATTAGAACAATGGAATGGTTTGATTTCTATGTAAAGAATAAAAACTCATTTGATAAAATTCCTGATAAATATGTTGATTATGGAGTTGAATAATACTTTTAAAATTGTGAAATAGAATTTTTCCAGTTAAGAACTTTTATTTCACGACTTAATTCTTATGGAGGGTTTTACCCTCCTTTTTTATTTTTATGATTAAAAAGAAAATTATGACAGAGTATGAATTTAAGTTGAAGCTTCGTAACAACAGAATTGATTTTAATCAATTGTGAATTTTATTTCTTTAATTTCACATCAAAATTCTTTAGATACAAAGGCTCGAGATAAAAATAATTTTCGCAGAGGAATTTTTTTGGATTTGATTGAATTAAGAGTGCGCCGAAATAAGAATTATTCTTCAGTGGGATCAAATGAATATTATTACTGAACTCATTGAACAAATTTTTGATTTTATCATCAATAATTAAATAATCAAAGTGATGATAATGTTTTTTGAACTCTTCAAAAGTCATCAACTCAAAAACATCCAATTGAGTGAATTCTTTTTTGTTTACGGCAAAAGCACCAAAATAAAATTCATTTTTCCTCGATGGGATTAGAATTGCACATTTTCCGGTTAAATCTTTTTGTGAAATTGCTTGAAATAACAATTCCTCAAAATTCGTATAACCATAAAGCTTAAGATTTGCACCGAAAACAATTCCTTTGGCAACTGATAATCCTACTCGTAAACCAGTAAAAGAACCTGGTCCAAGGTTTATACAAACTCCATCAAGATCAGAAAATTTTAGTTGAGCTGTTTCCATCAACTTTTTTATTTCTGGAGTAATTAATTCTGCATGTCTTTTATTACCTTGAGATTCAAATGACAAAAGTAATCTATCATTTTCTACCAAAGATAAACTTAAAACATCTGACGCTGTGCTGATAGATAGAAATTTCATAGTTTATTAATAGTAATTTTTCTTTGAGTTTCGTTTTCAACGAATTCGATTAAAACTTCAAACCTTTCTTGAGGCAATATTTCAGTGAAAATATTTGCCCACTCGATTAAGCAAATGCTTTCTTCGTTGAGATAATCTTCGTAACCAATATCATAAAGTTCTTCTATATCTTTTATTCTGTAAAAATCGAAATGATAAATTTTATATATACCGTTGTATTCATTGATTATTGAAAAAGTTGGACTTAAAGGATTGGAGAAAAGGTCCCCTTTCGAATTAAGTGGTGGACAACAACAAAGACTTGCTATAGCTACTATTTTAGCAATGAAACCAGAAATAATGGTACTTGATGAGCCTGCAGCTTTACTTGATCCTATAGGAAAATATGAAGTTTTTTCAACAATAAAAGAATTAATTGCAGAAGGTTCAACGATTGTAATAGCAGAGCATGAAATAGAAGAAATTGCATATTTAACTGACCGTATTCTTTTTCTTAAAGAAGG
>JBNAWO010000188.1:2586-3001 GCA_049699815.1 Ignavibacteria bacterium
AAATGTTTTATCAGAAATATCTAAACTTAAAGAAGCTGGAATCGATCCACCTTCAGTTACAGAATTAACTTATTTATTAGAGAAAGAATTAGGAAATAAATTTAATCAATATCCAATTAAGCTATCAGAAGCAGTGAAACTTTATAGTGAGGTGCTAAAAATTAAATGAAAGATACAATAATTAAAGTTGAAAATGTTTGGTTTAAGTATAGTGAAGAAGTCACAGCACTTAAAGGCGTAAATTTAGAAATTAAAGAAGGGGAAATAATTGCTCTTATAGGGCAAAATGGAGGAGGTAAAACAACATTAGCTAAACATTTAAATGGTCTTCTTAAACCTACAAAAGGAAGAGTAATTGTAAAGAATTTAGATACAAAAAACACCCCTATTCATATACTTACTAATATAGTAGGTT
>JBNAWO010000189.1:0-2987 GCA_049699815.1 Ignavibacteria bacterium
TTCCGACTTCAAGAACTTTCATTCCTTTTTTAATATCTAGAGCTTCGGTCATTATGGCAACAGTCAATGGTTGCGAAATCGTTTGCCCTTTTCCAATTGGAAGTGCGACATTTTTATATGCTTGATGCCTCAAAACTTCGGGGACAAACAATTCTCTTGGAACATTTCGAATTGCTTCAAGAACTTTTTCGTTTCGTATCCCTTGTTGAATTAGCTCTTTTATTAATCTCTCTTTTTCGTCTTCGTACATTAACCTTCCAAAATTTTTTCGATTCAAATTTAAAGAAAATTAAATAAGAAATGATTAAAGCGTTCAATCAATTTCAGCCGATAGATTTACGAAACTTTAGATATTCCTATAAAAACATATTTCCTTATTAAACTTTAAGCGTTCAATTACGAATAATTTTATATTTGAGAAATAATTCATTGAAAATGGTAAAAAATTTATGTTAAAAGTCAGTAATCTTCACAAAGAATTTTCAAATGTTGTAGCCGTCGATAACCTTTCATTTGAAATAAATGAAGGAGAAATTTTTGGTTTATTGGGTCCAAATGGTGCCGGTAAAACAACAACTATTAGATGCCTCCTCAATATTATTCAACCTGATAGAGGAGAAATTTTATTTAATGAAAAATCAAATTTTGAAATTAAAGATTTAGTCGGCTACATCCCCGAAGAACGAGGCCTCTACACAAAAAGTCGTGTGATAGATGTACTTATGTATTTTGGAGAATTAAAAGGCAAACCGAGAAGTTTTGTTAAAGAAAGAGTTAATTACTACTTAAATAAACTTGGAATGAAAGAAACTTCAAATAGGAAAATCAATGAACTTTCAAAAGGGAACCAACAGAAGATTCAACTGATAAGCGCATTTGTGGCTGAACCTAAAATTTTAGTTCTTGATGAGCCATTCTCGGGACTAGATCCAATTAATCAAGAATTAGTAGTTGAATTGATAAGAGAATTTTTAGATGAAGGAAAAATCATTATTCTTTCCACGCATTTAATGGATACAGCCGAAAAACTTTGCAATAAAATTTTGCTGATAAATAAAGGCAAACAAGTTCTTTATGGCTATCTCAATGAAATCAAAAAACAATTCGGCAAAATGAACTTGCACCTTAAAGGCTCAAACTTGGATAACAACCTGAAAAATTATTCTGAGTTTGAATCGGTTTTGCTTTATGAAAATTATGCGGAAATATTTTTAAGAAATCATACAAATACAAAAGAAATCATTAATAAACTTTTAATGAATTACAACATAACTTCATTTGAGCTCAAAGAACCTTCGCTTCATTCGATTTTCATAAGAACAATAAAAGAATCATCAGGTTATGAAAAAGTTTATAATCATAGCTAAATGGGAATATTTAGAACGTTTGAAAAACAAGACATACATATTTATGACATTCTTTTTCCCTTTACTAATTTTTGGAGTTGCTCTTGCTCCGGCTTTGTTAACTACTGAAGAAGACAAAGAGACAAAGGTCATTGGCTTGATTGAAAAAAATATTTCAATCCAAAATGAGCTTGAACAAAATTTAAGTTCATTCAAAACAGTGGACGGTCAACCATCTTTTTTGATAAAAAAAATTGATTTTCCAGGTCTTGAAACAAAAGAAGTAATTGATTCTGCATCAAGTTTAATTTTTCAAAAAACAATTGAAGGTTTTATATATATCGAGAAAGTAAATTCCGACTCGTTCGTTGTTGAATATCATTCGGAAAAACTTGGTGGGTTCAAAGATATAGTTCGAATTGATAAAGCAATTAATCAAGCTTTAACTAAAGAAAAATTGACTAATTACAATATCGATTCTGACATTGCCCAAAAAATCACAAAGAGCGTTGAAATAAAAAAAGTTAAAGTAAGTCCAGAAGGAAAAGAAAATCTCGATCTCGAAAAAGTATTCGTAGGGACTTTTGCTTTCATTATGTTATTGGTAATGTCTTTACTTCTTGTTGCAAGTTCACTTGTGCGAAGTGTCGTTGAAGAAAAATCAAATCGAATTATTGAAATCCTTCTTTCATCCTGTTCGGCAAAAGATTTAATGGCAGGAAAGATTATTGGACTAAGTGCACTTGGTTTAACTCAAATTTTCGTCTGGATTTTAATTGCTGTATCAACACTCGGCCCTATGATTTTAAATTATGTTCAAATTCAAAGTGTAGGATTTCTAATACTTTATTTTATCCTGGGATACATTCTTTATTCTGCTTTATTCATTGGTGTTGGTTCAATTGGAAATACTGAACAAGATTTACAATCTATAATGAGCATTTTGAGCATAATTATAATGTTTCCAGTTTTTATTTCGACATTCATTATTGAAAATCCAGATTCTAAACTTGCAATAATTTTCTCGTACATTCCACTAACAACCGCACCAATGATGACATTGAGAGTAAGTCTTTTCGATGTAAGTTTAATTGAAAAAATCGCAACGCTTTTAGTTTTAGTAATATCAATCTACTTTGTTATATGGTTTTCGGGGAAAATTTTCCGCATTGCAATTTTAAGTTACGGTAAAGTTCCAAACATTCAAGAAATTTTTAAATGGATTAAAAGCAAGTGATGTTAGTTTTATCAATTTTACTAGCTGCAATTCCAATTCTTACTTATCTTTTAATTTTATGGAAGCTTGATAGATACGACCGTGAACCTTTAAAACTCTTGCTCCTTCATTTTTTCTGGGGAATGATTGGAGCAATTCTATTAAGTGGTTTTTTGAGCATCAAAATTAATCGATTAGTTGAAGCAGTAATTTCAGATAAATCATTCACTGATTTTTTCGGAACAATTTTTACCGCACCAATAATTGAAGAAGCTGCAAAAGGTTTCTTCTTAATATTAACAATCAGCAAGAGAAAGTTTGATAATTTAACTGATGGAATTATCTATGGCGGAGCAATTGGACTTGGTTTCGGATTGACTGAAAATTTCCTCTATTTCTTTTTCGCAACAACTAATATTAGTGAC
>JBNAWO010000190.1:0-481 GCA_049699815.1 Ignavibacteria bacterium
AGTAAACTTCTCATTTTTCCTTTAAGTGAACTTCCAGGAATGTAAGGTTCATTAGTGAGTGGATTTCTTACAACAGTTGCATCCGCACCACCAATTGACATTCCTACGCTGCTACCACCGATGTGAAGACCAGTCTTTGCTGTTATTGTGCCTTCAATTAAGATTTTCTTTACGAGTTGTCCGTTGTTTTTATTATTGTTATTCATTTTATTTACCTCCAAATGATCTGTGATAAGCTAAGATTGCTTCAAAAAAGTTTGCAAAGTTTTGAAAATATTCCTGTTGTTTTTCTTTCGTGAAAATCACTTTATCCAATGCTTTTTCTATTACTTCACGAAATTTTTTAGATCCATCAGTACCTTTTCTTTCAGTAGAATAAGCCAATCTTGGTTTTAAAAGTACCAATTCATCTGGATTAAATCCTTTCATCTTCAACCTCATAACTTCACCATAAACGTTTCGTATTTGTGATGTAGACAAT
>JBNAWO010000190.1:491-2977 GCA_049699815.1 Ignavibacteria bacterium
ATCGACCAAGAAATTCTGAAAATAATATTGATTGTTCGTCAATCTTTTCGACAGATTTTAATTCAATTTCATTATCAAAATGATTAAGAATATTTTGAAAGAGTTGATCCAAATTATGTTCAATTTGTCTTCTTCGATCTCTGTCTCGCGTACTCCTTAATTGTTCTTCAAGCTGATCAATCTGATTTCGAAATTGGATTGCTTCTTCATTTGTCATTTTTATTTCTCCTTTTTTCTTGTTAATAAATCTGTCCAACTAGCTATAATGCTAAGCAATTGAATTAATTCTTGTTCGGTTTTATTGCTTGTGAAAAGTTCAGCAGCAAAATCTCTTATTTTATCACCAAATTGTTCCTCATATTGTCGTGCAAGTCTTGTTAAAGAATATGATGCTCTCCATCTCCACTTTGCCCAATTCTGATATTTGCCTTCTTCATATTCATAATAAACTGAATATAATCTTGATATCAATCCTTTGCTTAGTTTCTTTTTTTCTCCTTTTGAAATTGCCTCTCCTTGTTCAATCCATTTATAAAATTTTCTAACCCAATTTCTAATTTCATTAAAATCATTCCAGCTGACCGGTGTTTCTACATCCAAAAAGCAAATTCCATTTTTAGTTTTTGGCAAATCTGAATCTTTATTTTTTCTTTCTTTCTTCTTAGCTCTTTCTTCATATTTACCAGCTTCGAGGGCTGCTTTATAAATCGGATACTTGTCATCAAAAAGAGAAATACCTGCTGAAATTGAAAAATTATCATTATTGGCAGTGAATTTTTTAAATTCTTCATTAATCCAGATTGCTACATCTGGTAAAACAGACCAATGTCCAACAATAAATACATCATCGCCACCAGAGTAAACTATTTCAATTAACTCTCTAACTTTAAATTCATATTCATCAAAGTTTTGGGACAAGCCTTTTTGAGGATCCCAAGAAAAGAATTTTAGTTTATTCAAATAGTGACTAAAAAAGAAATCAAGCATTGAAGATAATTGAACTACTCTTCCAAATGTAGCGTACTTACCAAACCCATCTTTAAATATTTTTCCTAAATTATCAACATCGAGTCTTAAAACTCCAAGTCTTTCTATACCAACACCTTTTTTTATAACCTCTTCATAAGTATCACCAAATCGCCAATCACCACCGTAAAATTTAAACCCTTTGTTTGCATTACCTTTTAAATCAGTAATTCTCAAACTATTAATAAGAAATTGTCTTGGATACTTTGCATTCAACTTATTTTCATAGTTTAAATCCTTGCTTAAAAGAAAAGAATTAAGCTCCAGTACAGAATAACCTTCTAAAACATCCTGATAAACAAGAGTTTCAAAATTTTTCTTCAGATCATTACCAATTTTTTGTGAATAAAATTGTTCTTTTGAAATATAATCTTCTGTTAGATTTTCGTTATCGTAAATCTGATAAAATATTGTTCCTTCGAAACTATGTTTAAGGAATTTAACTGGTGAGTATTCATCCAGTTTAACTTCTTCAGTTAAAGTATTTTTATCTATTAAGACATCTTTTTTAATTAATGGTAAACCCGTGTATGCACATTTTGTAATTTCACCATCTATACCAGAAGGTTCAAATAAAGAATAATACCAGTTTTTTGATAATTTTCTTTTCTTTTCTTTCTCAACTATAGTATTGAGTTTATCCCATTTTTCTGAGATCGGATGTTCTTTTCCTTCCTGGTTATATTCCAAATCTCTACCGTTTAATTCAATTTTACCGAATATTACTCCCAATGCACCATTGTATTCGTATAAAAATTTTTGCTCAAGTTCTTTTTGAATGTTTTCCAATGCTTCATTTATGAACTTTGTGTTTGGAACGAATAAATAAAATTTCCCTCCACTTGAATAGACGAGATTGGTTATTGGAAGGTTTAATTTATTATCCAGTATGTAATAAGCAATATTCTCTAACATTTGTTGTAAAAAGAAAGAACGACCTTTTAATGATTTAGCGGCTCCACGATGTCCGATATTATAAATATAAGATTGAATTCCTGTAATGTCTCCTAAAACTAATTGGTAACGATACTCTTCCCTATTATCAAAATCTTTTAATTTATTAATGTCATTGTCATATTTTTCCAAAAGAAATCTATACATTGAAATGGCTATTGCAGCGGTAATTTTAGAATGTTCAAACAATGAAACATCTGACCGAGTTTTATAGGATGAAGAAGGAACACACCAAAGATATTTCTTTAAAGTGTAGTATATAGTTTCAAGTTCATCTTTATTTACTTTTTTTAATTTATTTAAAAAATTTAATATATTTTAAAATAAAAGAAAGATATTCAAATTTAATTAGTCAAAAATTGAATATTGATTAGAATATTTATTCGATAACTCCTAATAAAAGTGAAAGCAAAGCCATTCTAACAGGAATTCCATTAGCTGCTTGCTTAAAATAATATGCATGTTTTGTATAATCTACATTTGTATCTATTTCATCTATTCTTGGA
>JBNAWO010000191.1:0-2816 GCA_049699815.1 Ignavibacteria bacterium
TAATTACCGGATTATTTTCCATCTGGTTGGATCTTGGACAACCATTTAGATTTGTTAGAATTTTGTACGCTCCAAACTTCGGTTCGATGATGGCATTTAATGCGTGGATGTACACTTTCTTTATTATTACTGCCGGAGTTATTTTCTATCTGACTTTGAATAAAGAAAAGCAAACGGATTTTCACGATAAGAAAAGATGGATACTACCTTTGATGGCTTTAGGATTTCTTTTCTCTATTGCATTTCCAAGTCAAAGTGGTGCTTTCTTTGGAGTTGTTGATGCAAAACCTTTCTGGAGCTCACCATTGTTACCAATTTTATTTTTGATTTCTGCCATTACATCCGGCGGTGCTGTGCTTTTATTGGTTTATACTTTCCTTCATTATGAAGAATTTGATTTGACACATCAGCCATTTAAAATGCTTCGCTACACTATTATTGGCGGAATTATTTTTTACTTCATAGCAGAATTTGCAGAATACAGTTTGGTTTTCTGGTCTCCGAATTCTGATATAAGAGAAGCAGTAGAACTTATTTTATTCGGTCCTTTCTGGTGGGTATTCTGGATTGTTCACTTAGGAGGAGCAATTATAGCCTTATACCTTTTATTAAAAGGAAAAACATATCAGACCGTAGGAACCGGAGCTTTTATAGTTGCAGTGACTTTTGTTTCCGCAAGACTTAATATTTTAATTCCGGGACAAGCAATTCCTCAGCTTAAAGGATTAAGAGAAGCATTTACACACGAAAGATTAAGATTCGACTACACAGCAACACTTAATGAATATTTAATTGCTTTGTTCATTGGCGCATTTGGAGTTGCCCTGGTTTATTTCGGTATTAAGCTTCTTTCACAATTTACTAAAAAGAAATTGGGGACAGAATTATGAAAAAGGAATTAATTGATAAATCACGAAGAAGTTTTTTAGCAAAAGGTGCTTTACTCGGCGGAGGAGCTCTTGCAGCAATTTTCGCCGGTGAAAAAGCTTCAGCCCAAACTCAACAAATGATTATTAAAAGTAAAAGACCAGATGCTGACTACCCTTTTAATAAAGCAGAAAATATAATTTATTCAGTTTGTTTGAATTGCAATACCGGATGTGGAATTAAAGCAAAAATTCAGGATGGTGTTCTGGCTAAGATTGATGGTAATCCATACAATCCATGGACAATGGTTCCACATCTTTCAATGAAAACAGATATAGATGAAGCAGCAAGAATTGATGGCGCCCTTTGCCCAAAAGGACAAGCCGGAATACAAATAGCTTATGACCCTTATCGAATAAGAAAAGTTCTGAAACGCGCAGGTAAGAGAGGAGAAAACAAATGGATTACGATTCCGTTTGAACAGGCAATTCAGGAAATTGTTGAAGGTGGGAAATTGTTTGCCCATGTTCCCGGTGAAGAAAATCGTGTTGTCGAAGGTTTGAAAGATATCATGGCTTTACGGGATCCCGAAGTTGCCAAAGCAATGGCAGAAGATATTAAAGCTATCTGGGATGAAAAAGATAAAGCAAAGAAAAAAGAACTTGTTGAAGCATTCAAAGAAAAACATAAAGCTAATCTTGATAAATTAATTGATCCCGATCATCCAGATTTAGGTCCAAAGAACAATCAATTCGTTATGGCTTTTGGAAGATTGAAAAATGGAAGAAAAGAATTCTTCACTCGTTTTCAATCCGCTTTCGGTACAATAAATTTGCACGGTCATACAACAGTTTGTCAGGGTTCACTTTATTTTACCTGTAAAGCAATCAGCGAACAGTATCAAGGTGGTAAGTTTACAGGCGGTCAGAAATTTTATTGGCAGGCAGATCTCGAACACGCAAAGTATGTTCTATTCGTTGGTGCTAATCTGTTTGAAGCAAACTATGGACCTACAAACAGAACAGTTAGATTAATGGAAAATCTGGCAAAAGGATACACAAAAATTGCAGTTGCTGATCCAAGATTTTCAAAACTTGCAAGTAAAGCTCACAAATGGCTTCCGATAAAGCCAGGAACTGATGCTGCATTAGCGCTTGCAATGATTCAATGGATCATAAATAACAATCGCTACGATGAAAAGTTTTTGCGAAACGCTAATAAAGCAGCCGCAAAAGAAACAAATGAAACAAGCTGGACCAATGCAACCTGGTTAGTTGAAATAAAAGATGGACAACCAGGTAAATTTATCCGTGCGGCAGATTTTGGATTGAAATCGGCAGAAAAAAGAAAAATGCAAGATCCAAAAGACAAAACAAAAGAAATTGAATATGAAGAAAAGTTTATGGTTGTGATGGTTAATGGCAAACCAACCTGGGTTGATCCTAATGATGAAAAAAATCCTGTCTTTGGCGATTTATTTGTTGATACTGAATTAACAAATAAGGAAGGCAAAAAAGTTAGAGTAAAATCCGGATTACAAATTCTGAAAGAATCAGCAGAAGAAAATTCAATTATTAAATGGTGTGAAATTGCCGGAGTAAATGAAAAAGATGTAATTGAAGTTGCGCGCGAACTCACAAGTTACGGAAAGCAAGCAGCTGTTGATATTCATCGCGGACCAGCCCAGCACACAAATGGATTTTATAATGTATTGAGCTGGATGTCATTAAATATGCTTCTTGGAAATTTTGATTGGGCTGGTGGAATGTGTAAAGCTTCTACATATAAATATGATGGTTCCAAAGGTGGTGTTTTTGATTTAACAAAAGTTAAAGGGAAAATTCCGACTTTCGGAATAAGTTCAATTCGTCACGATGTTGACTACGAAAAAACAACATTGTTTGAAGGCTATCCTGCAAAACGCAACTGGTATCCGCTTTCATCAGATA
>JBNAWO010000192.1:0-2803 GCA_049699815.1 Ignavibacteria bacterium
AATCTTAACTAAATCGATAACTTAAAATTCAAACACAAATTAAATTAATTCACAACCTTCAGCAACATAAATTTCAAGTAACGAGTTTCCGGCATTCTTGGATGAATTGGATGATCAATTGCTGCTTCACCTGTTTTTAAGATCATATATTGTCTACCAGCTTTCAATGCAGCAGTCAGGACAATTTCTTGAAAATCATCTTCACTCATATGATGTGAACAGGAAGATGTTAAAATATATCCGCCTTCTTTAATCATATGAAAGGCATGATTATTAATTACATAATAACCTTTCTTTGCTTGCGGGACATTTTTCTTTGTCTTTGTAAATGATGGCGGATCAAGATTAATCACATCAAACTTTCTCTTTTCTTTTTTCATCTCTTTCAAAATATCAAATGCATCTCCCTTGATCATTTCAACTTTGTTTAAGTCAAATCCATTTAATTCAATATTTTCTTTGAAACGATCAAGCGAATCCTGAGAAATATCAATAGATGTAACTTTATTCGCTCCACCGAGTAAAGCTGCAAGAGAAAATCCACCCTCATTACAAAAAACATCAAGCACTTCAGCATCTTTTGAAACTGGAATCAAGAAATGCCTGTTCTCAGTTTGATCAAGATAAATTCCTGTTTTCTGCCCTTCGAGTAAATTCACTTTCATCTTTAGTTTCCCATCAAAAATTATCTCTTCAACATTGTCACCATACAGCATCTTCTTAAATCTTGGAAGACCTTCAAGCTCTCTTGCTGTTGTATCATTGCGAAGAACAATGTTCTTTGCTCCAAATTCTTTAATAAGAAGATTTGTAATTATGTCAAGATAATTTTCCATTCCAGCTGAATTCAATTGAATTGAGTAACTGTCATTATACTTATCAATCACAAGTCCAGGCATAAAATCACTTTCACTGTGAACAAGCCTGTAAGCAGTTCGATGTGAGCAAAATGTTTCCCGAACTTCTCTTGCCCGCTTAAGTCGTTTTTCAAAAAAATCACGATCGATTGGTTCTTTGGTCTTTGTCAGAATTCGAACAACAATTAAAGTGTTTGGATTGTAAAATCCAGTTCCAACAAATTCACCCTTTGAGTTTATAACATCCACAAGACATCCAATTGGAAGGGAATTATCAATTTTTTCAACCTCGTTGCTATAAACCCAGAGGTGACCTGCTCTTACTCTCTTCTCGTGACCTTTTTTTAATTTTAATACTGGATAATCCATAATTCCTGATCTCCTTTTTGTTATTATGAACAAAGTTTTATAGATTTTTACAGAACGAAACTTCAAAATCGTTCTATGAAACTGGAATAATCGGTATCTTACTGATGACGATACCTGGGATTCAGGAAAATATACTCCAGTTAATGCAAAATTAATTAAACTAAATTTTTCAAAGAAAAATTAATCAATAGAAGGAAAATTGAACATGCCCGTTAATCTCGAAATCAAAGTTCCAGTTAAAAACCTCAAAAAATTAATTGAAATTGTCGAAAAAGAAGGCGGCTCAAAAATTTATTCGTCAAGACAGATCGATGTTTATTATAAACTTGAAAACGGCAGATTAAAAATCAGAAATTCAAGTGGAGAAAAATCCATTATCTTTTATAAAAGAATTGAGGATGGATCTGAACGCTGGTCTGATTTTGAAGTAATCAAAGTTGATAAGCCAGAAAAATGGATCAAATTTTTTGACAGGTTTCTACAAAGATTAGTTGTGGTTGATAAACATAGAACCCTTTATCATCTCTTCAATACAAGAATTCATTTTGATAGAGTTAAAGGACTGGGAAATTTTGTTGAGCTTGAAACCAAAGTTATAAATGGAAAATCACAGGCAAGAAAAGAATTTCAGAAAATTTTAGAGCTTTTAGAATTAAATCCTCAAAATCAAATTTTGAATTCTTACTCTGATCTAATTCTTAGCAAAAGGAAATAATAAATGTATCTCTATACCAAAACACAGGAAAGAAATTTCAATCCTTTTGATGAAATAAATTCCAGACTTAAACGGCAGGATTTTTTCTCTTTTATTTATGTTGTTCCAACAAGAAGAAAGGTAAGATATTTAATTCGTGAATTGACTGAGCTTTCACCCAATAAAGCCACTCCGAGATTAAATATTTTTACAATTGGTGATCTTGCAGAAGAAATTTTTAAAGGCAAATTTATTGGCTGGACTAAAATTTCATCTTCATTACAATATTTTTTGATTAAAAAAATTCTTACAGAAATTGAACTTGAATATTTTACTGTTAAAGGAAAATTTATTCCAAATGGTTTAATTGAACTTATAATCAATGTAATTACTCGTTTAAAGGAAATTGGATTTACAGATACTTCATTTAAAAACGAAGTTTCAAATTTTACTGATTATGATAAATACAAAATGAGTGATTTGAGCAAAATTTATTCTGAATATCAAATTCTACTACAACAACTAAAACTTTTTGAAACAGGTGATGTTTACTTAAGAATAAATTTGATGAGTCAAAACGAAATTGAAAATTCTTTTCGAAATGTTTTTAGTGAAGTGAATTATCTCCTGATTTCAGGTTTTAATGAATTTACCAGACCTGAGCTGAAATTAATCGAAGGACTTTCAAAGATTAATAATCTAAAGACAATAGTTACACTTGATTTCAGCGAGAGCAATAAAGAAATATTTGAAAACCTCTTCGAAACTCATCAACATCTTGAAAACATTGGATTTTCTTTTTCGGTTATAGATGAGCATGGAAATAATCAAGATTTCAGAAAAAAAATAAAGAATGAATTATTCAATATTAGCTCAAAAGAAA
>JBNAWO010000193.1:0-2799 GCA_049699815.1 Ignavibacteria bacterium
TTTAAGGCAAAAATTTATTTTTTTTACATCATATTTTTGATGATTTATTTACAAACATTCTAATGTGATTATTTTTCCTCTCTGCGTCTCTGCGATTAAGAAAAGATAACTAAACGCAGAGGTGCAGAGGATTGAGGAGAAGAAAGAGAGGAAAATTTAAAGTTAAGCTCTGAGCACATCTTTATCTATGGAAATGCGAATGTGATTATTTTTTATCTTTTACAAAATTTGTTTGAACAGCCTTGCTATTTAAATCAAGCGGATTTTTATTCAAGTTCGAAGTGATAATAGGAAATTTGAAAAGTCCTCTTTTTGGGGGTTAAAGATTTTTGTTGATTAAATAACAGAGGCAAGATCATTTGTGATTTTATATTGTAAATTTCACGCTATTTTGGTTAATTTTGAATAAGTTATTAGTAAGTGTTTTTATAAAAAAAATCGTTTTCAATTATGAAAAAATTCTTTCTTATTCTTCTCATTTCAACAATTTATTTTGATTCTTATTCGCAGGAGCTAAGAGGGACCTGGATTGCAAGGGATCAACTCGGCACAAAAGAAGCACTTGCTCAAGCAATTGATTCAATTGCTGCATCTAACTTTAATGTAGTATATGTTAATGTGTGGAGTCGTGGCTATCCTCTCTGGAAAAGCGATGTATTTTATCAACATACGGGAATGTACATTGATCCTGCCTATACTGGAAGAGATATTTTAGCCGAGGCAATAGCCGAAGCACATAAACACGGTTTACATATTGAAGCCTGGTTTGAATATGGATTCGTTGGTGGATACGAACCTTATTATCCCGGCAATAGCGGAAAAGGAAAAATCTTTGATAGTCATCCCGATTGGGTTGCAAAAAGACTTGATGGTGGTGAAAAAGATAATTCTAATTTCTATTGGATGGTTCAGACAAGAAAAGATGTTCAGGATTTTTTGATTGCTCTTGTAATGGAGATCGTTAGAAATTATGATGTTGATGGATTAGAACTAGATCGTATTCGTTATTCATCACTTCAATATGGTTATGATAGTTATACAGATTCTCTTTATCGGGCTGAACATAATGGAGCGCCACCACCAACTAATTATTCTGATCCGGCCTGGATAAGATGGAGAGCAGATAAATTAAATGAATTTCACGCAAGAGTTTATGACAGTGTAAAAACTATCAGACCAAAATTTAATCTTTCAAATGCTCCCAGCTTATATTCATCAACTCAGTATACATCTTACAATAATTTCTGTCAGGATTGGGTATGGTGGGTAAATAACAACATAGTGGATAATGTACAGGTTCAGATGTATGTAGAAACTCCATCAGCATTTTCAAACATTCTTGATTATATGCAAACATTAGTAAACGATAAATCAAAAACCTTTCCATCGTTTGCTGTTAGTCCAAATAATAATCCATTACCAATTTCGACTGTTCTTCAATTTATTGATATTACTCGCACAAAAGGTTACAAAGGAAATTCAATCTGGTATTCAGCTGATCTAAGAAATTATTTTCAAGCATTGAAAGATAATCGATATCAACAAAAAACTTATCCGCCGTTTTCTGCTCCTGATTGGAGAGAATTCAAACAAATTGTAAAAATTTCTGATCAATCAAATGCAGTACGGTACGGGAGCTGGATTGCGAGTTTAATTCCAGGATTTGAGGGTCATACAATTTACACAACAAGTTCAGACTCAGCTTCGGTTAGTTATTATTTTGATGTACCTGTTTCTGGTTATTATGATGTTTACGCTTTCATCGTGCCTGCACCTGATCAAGCAAATAATGTTCAATATTTTGTCACTGACTCTTTAAGTAATTTTAGATCGGTCACTGTTGATCAAACCGATATATTAAATAAAAGATGGAAAAGACTTTCAACGGTTTTTTTACCGAAAGGCAGAAGATTGGTCCTGATATTGAGTAATTACGAAATTGAGGCTGGCAAAAAAGTTAGAGCTGATGCTGCCTTCATTAAATTAAATCGACAACTTTCTCCAGATGTAACTACAAATGTTGAGTCTGATTCAAAAGACATAAATGAAAATTTAATTAAGCCGGGAATCATAAATTATCCCAATCCATTTAATTCATCCACGACCATTGAATTTACATTACCACCAAATGAAAAGTATTATCTTTCTTTGTACAATTTACTAGGTCAAAAAGTAAATTCATTTGAAGGGATCTCTAATTCAAATGGAATTAATCAAATCAAAATTGATTCGACAGATTTAACCGGCGGAATTTACTTCTGTTCTGTTAGAGGAAACAAGATAAATCTCTCATCCAAATTGATTGTTTTGAAATAAACTAATTAACTTTGAAACGAATATTTTTAATTAATCAATTAATTGAAACGGGAGGACTAATGACAAATTCAAATCAAAGAGATTACGATCTTTACTGGAATAAATTTCTTAACCGTCTTGAACGAGTCGTAGGTTGGTTTTTGTTCGTTACTGGTATTTTAATATTAATTTCTTATGGACTTTTTCAATTCATAATTCTTTTATTAAAAGACACTCAACTAAGTTTATTTGTCAAATCGGGAATTTTTCTGACTGTTGCCGGATTTGTTTTGCTTCTATTTTCTGTAATTCGAGAGAGATTAACTTTAAGAAGAAAAGATAAATACACGGAGGTTAATCAATGATCATCACAACAACAGACTATATCCCAGGCAAAAAGATTAAAACTATTCTTGGACTTGTAAAAGGCAATACAGTAAGAGCAAGAAATATAGGTAAGGATATTTTAGCAGCTTTCAAAAACATCGTCGGGGGTGAGATTCA
>JBNAWO010000194.1:0-2772 GCA_049699815.1 Ignavibacteria bacterium
TACAGATTCTATATATTTATCACATTTCTCATCTGAGCATATCTTGATAATTTTATTGATTCTCAAATTCTGGATTTGTCTTCTGATCTCAATTTTATAGTTATCAATTTCAAAAGATTCTTTTTCGATTAAGTTTCTCAAAACAAAATCTGGATTAAAATAATCAAAAACAATCCAACCATTTTTTGATATACTTCTTACAAGATTTTTGAATGTTAATTCATTTTCCTCATCTGAAAAATAACCGAAGCTTGTAAAGAAACTTATTCCAAGATTGAATTTTTCATTCCCATTAAAATTTCTTGCATCGCAATTAATAAACTCAATACTCAAATTTTCTTTTTTGCTTTCCTCAATAGCTTGTTGAATAAATTTTTCACTTAGATCTACACCAGTTACATAAAAACCCTCTCTTGCAATAACTTTGCTCAGTCTGCCGTATCCACAACAAAAGTCCAAAATTTTCCAATCGGAATTAATTGAGATATTTTTTTTAATTAATTCAAAGAAGAGCTTTGCTTCTTCTTCGTTTCTTTTTTGGTAAAGCAAAAAATAAAAATGGGAATTAAACCAATGTTTGAACCAATCTTTCATCATTTTATTTGAATTCTTCCTTCAAGTGCTCTTACAACTGTTGCTTCGTCAACAAATTCAAGGTCTGAACCAATTGGAATTCCTCGAGCAATTCGAGTGATTATTAAATTTTTGTCTTTCAAAATATTTGCAATGTAAAGAGAAGTAGCCTCACCTTCAGTGCTCGGGTTTAAGGCAAGCACAATTTCAACCGGATTTAATTTACCAATTCTTGAAATCAACTCTTTGATCTTTAATTCGTTTGGTCCAATTCCTTCCAACGGTGAAAGAACTCCACCAAGAACATGATATAGCCCTTTGAATTCATTAGTCCGTTCAATTGCAATCACATCGTTTATATCCTCAACAACGCAGATTATTCTTCGATCACGATTTGGATCGATACAAATTGGACATAATTCTTCAGTTGCAAGATTAAAACACTCTCTACAAAATTTAATTTGAGATTTAAGATTAGAAATAGCTCTAACAAGATTTTCAACATCTTGCTCTGACTGACGCAAAATGAAAAGTGAAAGTCTCAATGCTGTCTTGCGTCCAATTCCTGGAAGTTTACTTAATTCTTGAATTGCAATTTCTAAAGGCTCTGCTATAACCATTAGAACCCTGGTATATTAATTCCTGGTGGAATCATTCCTTTAGTTCTTTGTTGAAGTTCTTCTTGATAAGTTTTCTCAACTTCACGAATTGCTTTGTTAACAGCTGCTATAACTAAATCTTCAAGAATTTCCTTGTCGTCTGGATTAATTAATTCTTTTTGAATATTTAATCCAAGAATTTCTTTCTTACCATTAATTGTGACTCTAACAGCTCCAGCACCTGCATCAAATTCAAATGTTCGATTACCAAAGTCCGAATTAAATTTGTCAAGATCCGATTGCATTTTCTGAACTTGTTTAAGAAGTTCATTAAGATTTGGTTTCATATTTTCCTCAGCTTATTAAGTTATTATTTCGTAATAAAATACGAAAAAAGCCGCTCGAATATAAGTCAAAATTCGGAGTAATCCAAATAAAACTGCATTTTTTTAAAATTTTTGAAGGTTTTACAAGGTCAGTTCAATACTTGAATTTTTTCAGAATTTTGGATAAAACTAATTATCCAGGTTAAACATTTCAGCTGTTAAAGACTCATAAATTGATGCATTTAGATCAAATTAAATCTTACTGAATTGGGAAAATCAAATTCAAATTAAATTATAAAAACAAAATCTTTTCATCTAATGATTTCAATCAAAGAGCTCGCGATTGTTTCGCCCATATCATCGAGAAGAAAAACACGATAAAATCCTGGTTGATCGAAGGACATATCGCTCTCACTATTTCTGGTAAAATAAACATAATTCATTTCTGGTTTGATGATGAATGAAAAGTTTTTGTAGAATTCAAACTTATTTGTTTCTGGATTATACTTATCATATTGAATGGAAACATTTTCAAGTCCAAGCGGATAGTCACATTTTACAACGACTGTGATTGAACCTTTGGTAAAACGATCACTCACATTAATTTCGCCTTTATCACTGTCATATCTTTCACAGAAATAAAGAACAGATACTGATTGTGCAAACGACAGCTTCGTTAATACAAGGAAAAATGTGATTGAACTTAAACTTAAAATTTTCATAAAGCCCTCCAAAAAGGTTTATTTTTAATCAAAGATTTTATTTATTTCAATGTAATTATAAATTCTATGATAAACAATAAGAAAGTCGTTAGTTCAACTTTTTTAAATCTTTCTTAAGGACAGACTTAAAACTTAGTAATGCTTTAATTCCATTTATAAAAATTATTTCATAGACTCTTCAGAGCAAAACTTTAACTTTTCTCTCTCTTCTGCTCAATCCTCCGCGCCTCTGCGTTTAGTTATCTTTTCTTAATCGCAGAGACGCTGAGAGAAATGTTAATCAATTCGCTTTTTCGTAAACAAATTTTGATATATAATGTTGTATAAAATGATTTTTTTAAGAGGGAATTTTAATATAACGATGGTTTTTAATGTATTTTATTTAATAGTGAAATTACACTTCAATTTATTTCTAAATTCTGTAAGTGTTAATACTTCTTCTTTTTATACTTTTTCTTTAAACACAACTAAAATTCTAATTTGAATTGATATTAATTTTTGAATTTAATTTTCTTTTTACCCCTTCTTTGCTTACAATCCCTTCTCGGCTAT
>JBNAWO010000195.1:0-2687 GCA_049699815.1 Ignavibacteria bacterium
AATATGGAATTAAATGATAAAATTTTAGTAACAGAAGATAAAGTAAATCATAGGCAACAAACTTTTCATATTCCTTGTAACTTCTTTGATATATTGCCGGATATAAGTTTCGTGCTTGATAATTCATTAAAGATTCTTCATTGTAACAGACCTGCATCTGAATTTTTTCTCACTTCAAAACAAGAGATGGTTAATAAAAACTTTGTGGAACTAATCAGTGATGAAAAGAGAGATGAATTTCTTGAAGCATTTGAAAAATCAATGCAGGAAGGGGTAACTCAAGAAATTGAATCAATTTTTGTTGCTGGCGAAAAAAAGAAATTTGTACTGGTTATATTATCTCCATTTTTTCAAGAGGGGCACGCTAACAACAAAAATAACTCAAGATTATGTTTTGTTTTTGCGAGAGATATTTCAATTCAGAAAGAAAAAGAACTTGATTTAGTAAGATTTGCAAATGTCGCTGAGTATACAGTAAATCCACTTGAGATTACTGATGTAGAAGGTAAAATAATATATGTTAATCCAGCTTTTGAAAGATCAAGTGGATATTCGAGAGAAGAATTAATTGGTAAAAATCCGAACATTTTTAGTTCTCACAAACATTCTAAAGATTTCTGGCGAAATATGTGGGAAACAATAAAGCAGGGGAAAGTCTGGATTGGTGAAGTTATAAATCGCAGGAAGGATGGATCTCTCTTTTATACTGACTTGTTGATTTCTCCAATCATTGATAAAAATGGAAAATTAATTGGTTACTTTGGAATTCATCGTGATAAAACTGAGCAAAAAAAACTTGAACAGCAATTGATACACGCACAAAAAATGGAAAGTATGGGTTTGCTTGCGGCGGGGCTAGCTCATGAGGTCGGTAATCCACTTGCATCAATCTCTTCACTTGTTCAGGTGATTCAGAGAGCAAATAAAGATGAATTTACAAATCAAAAGCTTGAATTGATAAAAAATCAAATAAACAGAATTTCAAAAATCATTCGGGATCTTGTTAACTTTTCTCGTCAATCTACTTATGAACTTCAATCAACTGAAATCAATAAAGTTTTAAAATCAGCCATTGAAATTGCTCGCGTTAGCAAAAAAGCTAAGGGAATAAATTTCGTTGAAGAATATGGTGAAAATATACCAGTTCTTTATCTTGTTCCAGATCAATTACAGCAAGTATTTTTAAATATCTTAATTAATGCAATCGATGCATTGTGCATTGATTCGCATCGAATGATCTATTACAATTCTAATCCACAAATTATAGTTAAAACTTATCGTGACGATAATAAAGTTTATATTTCGATTTCGGACAATGGAATTGGAATTTCTGAGTCAGCTCTGGAAAAAATTTTTGATCCATTTTATACGACAAAAAAAGTTGGTGAAGGTACCGGGCTTGGTTTATGGGTAAGTTACAATATTATAAAAAGCTTTCAAGGTGAAATTCGGGTTAATAGCATTGAAGGGGAAGGTTCAACTTTCATAATTGTCTTACCAATAAATCTGGATATAACGGAATAAACTATGAAAGCAAAAATTTTAGTTGTTGATGACGAAGAAATTTTAAGAGAAAATATTGCTTTAATTCTTCGGCAGGAAGGTTATGATGTAGATGAAGCTTCTAATGGTGAAGAAGCTTATGAAAAATATCTAAACAATAAATTTGATTTATTGATTTCTGATATCGAAATGCCAAAGATGAAAGGGATTGAGCTTTTAGATAAAGTCTCAAAAATTGATCCTCAGGTAATTTCAATCTTTATAACCGCATATGGTTCGCTAGAGACTGCTATCGCTGCTTTAAGACTTGGGGCAAGTGATTATATTCTTAAACCAATTGACTTTGATGAATTGCTATTAAAAATCAAACGCTTGCTTGAGTTCAAACAGCTTATAATTGAGAATCAACTTTATCGTCGCGAACTTCAAAAACAATATTCGTTTGATAAAATAATTGGCAAAAGTCTTGCAATGCAAAGAGTTTTTGAAATGATAAAATCTGTTGCGGAAACAAATAGTAGTGTTTTAATTACAGGCAATAGCGGAACAGGAAAGGAACTTGTAAGCAGGGCAATTCATTACAATGGTCCAAGAAAAGATAAACCTTTTGTAGTAGTAAATTGCGGTGCGATCCCTGAAACATTAATTGAAAGTGAATTATTTGGGCACAAAAAGGGTTCTTTTACTGGTGCGATCCGCGATAAGGAAGGATATTTTCAAGCAGCTGATGGAGGTACTTTATTTTTAGATGAAATCAGTGAAATGCCTTTACAATCACAAGTGAGATTACTAAGGGCTATTGAACAAAAGGAAATTATTCCGGTTGGTTCATCAACATCTATTCCTGTTGATGTTCGTATTATCTCAGCTACGAATAAAAATTTATATGAAGAAGTTGAAGCGGGAAGATTTCGAAGAGATCTTTATTATAGATTGAATGTTGTTGAAATTCATCTTCCATCTCTTAGCGAAAGAGTAGAGGATATCCCATTGCTTGTCGAATATTTTGTAGATAAATACCGAAAAGAGATGAATAAAAATATCAAAGGAGTTGATGCTGATGCAATGAAGGCTCTGATGAATTATACATGGAAAGGTGAAGTCAGAGAACTGGAAAATGTAATTGAACGTGCAGTTATCTTTTGCAAAGGAGAATACATTACATTAAATGAACTACCTTCTTA
>JBNAWO010000196.1:0-2655 GCA_049699815.1 Ignavibacteria bacterium
TGAGCAGGTTCATGATCATTTGAAAACTGGCGATATAATGCATTTGTTCAAAAAACTTTTGAGAAATGTAAATAACTTAGCAAAATTATTTGAACAGCTTGAGAACTTGAGAGACTTTGCAAAAGATTTTGGATTGATCTCGAAAGGAATATCAATTAATTTGATGAATAAATTAGATGAGCTTGATCGAAAAGGTTATTTTGCGTTCCTTAAAGAAACTCAAAAAATATTTGACAACATTGTGACTTCATTCACGGTTGATGATGTTAAAGCTCTGGGTGATAACATTGTAACAATTCTGAATACAATTAAGAATCTCACTCAACCCGATATGCTTCATGCAGTAAACAATGCTCTAAATGTTTACAAGAAACTTGACATCGAAGTTAAAGAAGATATTTCTTTAATTAAGCTAATTAAGGAATTAAATCATCCTGAGACTAAAAAAGCACTTTACTTTACACTTCAATTTTTGAAAAGTTTATCTGCAATTAACACAAATGGAAACTCTGACACTGAAACTAAAAATTTAATTTCAACAAACACAAACAACAAATAAGGAGAGATAGTTATGCCAACAAAAGAAATCTTAGGAAAAATGATTGAATTTGATGATGATGGGCATCTCAAAAATCTTTCAGATTGGAATGAAGATATTGCTCGTGAGCTCGCAAAAGAAGAAGGAATTCCAGAATTAACAGATCGTCACTGGCTTGTCATTAACTATATGAGACAGGAATTTCAGAAAGTTGGAGATGCACCATCTATCAGAAAACTCACAAAAGAAAGTGGAGTTGATACAAAAGAGCTGTATCAATTATTCCCGAAAGGACCAGCAAAGAAGGCAGCAAAAATTGCTGGACTTCCAAAACCAAAAGGTTGTATCTAAAAAAATATAGGAGAGATTCAAATGACAAATCAAAATGAAGAAATCAAAAAAGTATCCATCATTATTTCGAGAGGTTCTCTCGATGGAGTATATCCAGGTTTAATCCTTGCGAATGGAGCCAGAATGGAAGGAATTGATGCAAATTTATTTTTCACATTCTTCGGGATGGATGCAATTGTTGATAAACGAATGGACAAACTTTCAATTGCAACCGTTGGTAACGCAGCTATGCGACTTCCCTGGGGACAAAAGATGCCAACCTGGTTAGGAATGATTCCCGGAATGGCTTCATTTGCAACCTGGATGATGAAAAAAGAAATGGAGAAACTTGATGTTCCACCTGTTCGTGAATTCTTGCAAATGATCAAAGATGCTGGTGGAAACATTTACGCCTGCAAATTAGCAATGGATATGTTCCATTTGAAAAAAGAAGATCTATGGGAAGGCGTTGATGATATTTTAACTGTTGGTGAATTTTATCAAAAATCAGCAGGTGGTATTGTTTTATTCACCTGATAATAATTTTATAAATAAATATACAGAGTCAGAAATCAAACTGACTCTGTATTTTTTATATAGTTAATAGTTTTAATTTTTTCTTCACCTCCAAAATTTATCCCTTTGTTATTCTCAGAGTTAATTCTTTTGTTCGCTTATTCCTCTAAAACTATATCAATTAAATACATTAATTTTGTAAAAAATTTGTGAGGAAAAATGTTTAAGAGAAGATTATTCACACCCGGTCCTACTCCTGTTCCAGAAAAAATAATGCTTAAAATGTCAGAGCCAATAATTCATCATCGCAATCCAGAATTCAAAGAAATTTTTGCTGAATTAAACTCAAATATTAAATATTTATTTCAGACCGAACAGAATGTTTATACTTTAACCTCAAGTGGAACAGGTGCAATGGAAGCTGCAGTCGGAAATGTAATTTCAGAGGACGAGAAGGCTATTTTTGTAAATGGTGGAAAATTTGGTGAGCGATGGGGAAAGATTATTGAAACTTTTGGTGGAATACCAATCGAAATAAAAAAAGAATGGGGGGAACCACCCACAATAGAAGAAATCGTTACTGTAATAAAACAAAATCCTGATGTAAAGGCTGTTTATCTTACACACAGCGAAACTTCTTCTGGTACTGTGACAGATATTAAGGAAATTGCAAAAGCCGTTCACGATATTTCAGATGCTTTGATTATTGTGGATGGAATTACTTCAGTCGGTGCTATTGAATTAAGAATGGATGAATGGGATCTGGATATTGTCTTAACTGGTTCACAAAAAGGTTTAATGATTCCACCCGGACTTTCATTCATTGCCGTAAGCGAAAGGGCATGGGAAAAAATCAATAAGACCGAAAATCGAGTTTTCTATTTCTCATTAAAAAAAGCTCAGAAAGCATTAGAAAGCGGCGATACACCCTGGACACCGGCAATTACGCTCGTCATTGGTGCAAATGAAGCATTAAAACTTATTAAAGAAGAAGGTCTGGAAAATATCTGGAAACGACATTACAAACTTGCTGAAGGGATTAGAATTGGAGTTAAAGCCCTTGGTTTAAATTTGATGAGCAAAAATCCTTCAAATGCAATCACAGCAGTATTCGTTCCGGAGGGAATTGAATTTAAAAAATTTAATGACGCCCTTAAATATGAATTCGGAATTACAGTTGCAGGCGGACAGGAACAATACAAAGGAAAACTTTTTAGAATATCCCATCTCGGTTATTATGATGAGCTCGATATGATTACGATGATTTCTGC
>JBNAWO010000197.1:0-2643 GCA_049699815.1 Ignavibacteria bacterium
TGTTCGGTTTTGTTTACTTCTTTTCTTTTTGGTCAGGAAAAGCTTTATACAAATATGTTTTTTGATCTCCATTTTTCTGAAGGTGGTCTGGGGATTGGCTTAACTTACAATAAAGAAATCACACCTACTACCTCAATCTTTGCTGATTTGATGTTTTCAGAATCAAAAGATGCGCAAGAGTTTGAATATTATGATTACTTTGGGAATGTGTATGTTGTTGGTAAAAAGAACAGAGTATTTATAATGCCTCTAAATTTTGGATTGAGATACAGGCTTTTCAAAGATGATATCGTTGATAATTTCAGACCATTTATTCAAGCTTCAATTGGGCCAGCAATGACAATTACTACTCCATACAAGTATGAGTTTTTTTCAAGTTTCAAGTATGCTCACGCAAGATATACGCTTGGCGGTTCGATTGGAATGGGTGCGTATTTCGGTTTTGACAGGAAAAATCCAATAGGAATTAGTTTCAAATATCAATTTATTCATTTCTTTAATGAGGGAATAGAAAATTTGGAAGGTTTTACGAGGAAAGATTTAGGCAGCATATTTATCACATTGAATTTTGGTTTTACACCTTAACAAATTTTGTGTTGATATTTACCTAAATCAAAATGCAGATCAAATTAAATTTTTTGAATTTGCTGAAAGTAATTACAATAGCTCACATTGGCTTATCCATTTTTTAACTTTAGAAATTTCAGGGATCCCCTTAATTATTTAACTGACTTTCCATTTAATTGTGCATCCGATTGAATAAGTTTCTTTTATTTTTACTTCTTGTCCATCCAGGAGTGAACGAATTGCATCTTTCAAATAAGCCTCTTTTACCTGATTAGGATAATTCCAGTTATCATCAATCTTACCGTGATATTGAAGTCTTCTTTCCTGATCAAATAAAAATACTTCGGGAGTATGAGTTGCTCCATAAGCATCAGCAACAGTTTGATCAGCATCTCTTAAGTAGGGGAAGTTATAACCTTTTTCTTTTGATCTTCTCTTCATTTCTTCAAAAGAATCTTCAGGATAGTTGACTTCATCGTTTGAGTTAATTGCGACGATTTGTAGATCGTTCTCAAATTCTTTTTGAATTGTGATGATTCTATCTTCGTATGCTTTAACATAAGGGCAATGATTACAGCTGAAGATTACACAAAGAAGTTTTTTATCTTTGAATGAATCGAGTGAATAATATTTACCATCCACTCCGATTAAATTAAAATCAAGAGCTTTATCTCCAATTTTTAATTTTTCAGTAGCCATTTTTCTCTCCTTTATTGATTAATTTTGTATCGAAATTATTGAATTGAAAACAATGAAAAAATGTCTTTTAATTTCACTTGTATTTTTTATGAGTCTAAATACATCAACAGCTCAAAGAGAAAAATTAACCGAACTTGTATCAGAATTAAAAAGAGATTATTCCAGATACAAAGTAACCCAGATCGAAACTCGTCGATTTGATGTGAAGAATTTTAATAAGATACTTGATTCATTACTCACGATTGACACACAAAATTTCCATTTTCAAAAAATTGGATCTTCTTTTAAAGGCAGAGAAATCAAACTTATCCGTTTTGGTGAAGGTGAAATTAAAATTTTAATGTGGTCTCAAATGCACGGTGATGAATCAACTGCTTCTCTTGCTTTGCTTGATTTGATTAATCTTTTGATCATCAACAAAGATTTAGCCGATGAGTTAAAATCAAAAATAAGTCTGTACATTATTCCAATATTAAATCCTGATGGTGCAAATCAATTTGAAAGAAGAAATTATCAAGAAATAGATATCAATCGTGATGCATTGAGACTTCAAACACCTGAAGGTAGAATTTTGAAAAAAGTCAGAGACGAAATCGAACCAGATTTTGCATTTAATCTTCATGATCAATACACAACTTACTCAGTTGGAAGGACAGGAAAACCAGCAGCCATTGCACTCCTTGCTCCAGCTTTTGATTATGAAAGAAATGTAAATCAAATTAGAGAAAGAGCGATCAAAGTTTGTGTCGAAATTAAAGAAATTATTGATAGGTTTTATCCAGGAGTTGTTGCTCGTTATGATGATGAATTCGAACCGAGAGCTTTTGGAGATAATTTTCAGAAATGGGGGAGCAGCACAATTTTAATTGAGTCAGGTGGTTATTTAAAGGATTATGAAAAACAAGAAATTCGAAAGATGAACTTTTTAGCTCTTGCTGGTTCTATCTATTCAATCGCAAATCAACTATACAACTCAAATTCCATTGATGAATATTTTAAAATTCCTGAAAATCAGAGGTCATTCTTTGATTTACTTGTGAAGAATGTGAAAATGAGAAAAGACTCTTTGGAATACATAGTTGATCTCGGAATAAACTACACAGAAAAATTTGATTCACTTCGTAATCGATTTGTTCGAGTTTATTCAATTTCAGATTTAGGAGATCTTTCTACTTTTTATGGTTTCGATACACTCGATGCAAATTATTTGATTTTTGATTTTGGTAAAGTTTACGAGAAAATTATTTCAGATTATGATCAACTTGTTAAAATCGATTTAATCTCATTAATCAAAGAAGGTTATACAACAATAATCTATCAGGGGGATTTTGGAAGGATTGAAGAAGGTTCACTGCTTGATCAAACAATAAGCACCAT
>JBNAWO010000198.1:0-2524 GCA_049699815.1 Ignavibacteria bacterium
TTTCGTAATCTCCAAATTCTTTATTAAATAATCTCCTTATAAAATCTTTTGGACCTGTTCCCCAGGGTTTCCCTTTTTCAACGCCAAACCATCCTTTCTTTTGAAGGAAATATAGAAATACAATCTGACCGAGTAGTTTTTTTGCGAAATCGACATTATTAATTTTCTTTTGTTCAAATTCTTCTTTTACTCTTTCGTCTTGATTGACAATTTTATCAAGTTCCCATTTTGTTCTTATAAACAAATCTCTGTACTGCTCAAAGAATTCTTTAGTAACAATTTCAACATTAAAAGCTTTTTCCAAATCTTCGAGCGTAAGTATCCAATTTTCATTTTCAAGTATAGGAATGAATCTGCTCTGGGCTGTGTGACTTTTTTCATTTTTACCAACCAGAAAAGACCATCTTTTTGCCGGACTTAATATTTCTTTTGTTTTACCCCTATTCAAAGACAATTCATCAAAGCTATAATCAATCTTAACAAGAGAGAAGCGCCAGTCATCAGAATCATCTGAGTAAAACGCTACGAGTGCAGCATCTTTCAGACTAGTTGAACCGTGTTTCCCGATGAGGTAATCTCTTATAAAATTTCTTTGTTTGCTCCTTGCTCTCAGGAGTGAATTTTCACTTTTCAGTTTGACAATTAAAACATCAATTCTTTTACTGTTGGATTCATACTTTAAAAGTCTTTTATAAGATTCAACAAAATCCTGATATGGCTCTGGTATATAAATTCCGCTAAAAGTTTTATCAATTACATCGTATTTGTTTTTGAGAATCTCGGAAATAAATTTTGAAAATTTTCGTTCATTAAATTTTTCTTCAAAAGTATCTCTTATTAATGAGACTGCTTGCTGGAGGTTCATTTTTCGTCTCCTTTTAGGAAAAGTGAAAGGATAATTTCTTTTTTATCGTCCAGGCTCATTTTTAATTCTGCTAAATGTTTTGTAAAAAATTCTTCAGGTATTGCTTTTTTAATAACATTAAAAATTTTCAGTGGATCTTTCTCGTTTTTTAATGAATTCTTTATCTCTGTTATAATATTTCGAATTAACTGTTTGGGTAGTGCACCTTTCTGAACCGCATCAATTATTTCATTTATGTACTCCTCTTGTTTATCAGTTAATTGATTTGATAAACTTTTAAATGCTTTCAAATATTTAATCAATTCTTTTCCAGCATCTTTTCCTCGAGGATGTGAAACCTCTTCTTCCTCTAAAATTTTACTGAACTCTATTTTATTATAAGTAAGTAGCGAATAATATTTTTCTGTATCGAAGGGAATGGGTTTTAACTCACTACTGGTTTCAAAAATTTTAGCAGCAGTTAAGAAATCAATTTCATAGACCGAATTTTCTGTTGCGAGATAGAATTTCATCAATTTGCCTTTTCTGAAAAATGTTAGAAGAGAATCTTCGTTTCTGGCTTTATTAAAAATTTGTTGCATCACTTCGGGTTGAGTTTTTGATGAACGAGCTTTCTTTGGAAGTCTTTTGATTTTTTCAAATAGATTGGGTTGATTATCTCTTATGCTTTCGATTAATCTCAAATATTTTAATTCGCTTTCTTCAGTTTCATCTTCATCCAGAATTGATTTGACAGAAATTAATTTATCGAAAAGTTCGTGACTGCCAACTGGTTCACCGTCAGTAAGAATTGCGGAGTCGCTTCCAAGTAATTCCATAAATGCTTCAATCTTTGAGCGAGCGATGCGGGTTAGTTCAATTTCATTTTCTGCTTGCGTACTTGGAAAGAAATTAAAAGTATAAATTTCATTGAAACTCGTTCCGATACGGTTCACACGCCCCACTCTTTGCATCAGTCGTGTTGGATTCCAGGGAATGTCGTAATTCAAAACAACATTAGAACGATGCAGGTTTACACCTTCAGATAGAACATCTGTGGTAACTAAAATATCGTACTCGTCCTTTTTATTTTTTGCACGCGCATCGAAGTTATCGATTACTGCATTTTTATCTTTTTGTGATGAATTACCATGATATAATAAAACATTTCGACCTGTATTTCTGGTAATCTGCTCTTTTAAATACTCAGCGGTTTCTTTCGATTCAGTAAAAATTATGACTTTCTTTTGCAAAACTGGTTCGTTAATTAATTGATTGATTAATTTTTCAACTTTAGGGTCTCTGGTTATTTTCTCCCATTGCGATTTAATGTATTCTAATAATTCAAGATCTTTTCTTAGCTGAATAATCAAGTCTTCTTTAAATAATTTAACATCATATTCTTCAGCTTTTCCTTCATCAATTAATTTTTGAATTTCAATGTCGTTGTCCTGCTCGAGATATTCAAAAATTTTCTGAAGATATTTATTACTGAAATAAACTTTTCCTTTTTCATAAGCGGCAATGAACATATAATGAGATTTAATGAATCTCTCCAATGTTTGACGGAATGCAAAGAAACTGCTTTCAAGTCTCTTGACAAGTAAGACTTTCATAAACCCGCCCATATTTCTCTGAGATTGACGGAGAAGTTGATTAATTTTCGTTTCATCTTTAAGG
>JBNAWO010000199.1:0-2523 GCA_049699815.1 Ignavibacteria bacterium
TCGGGATAGTGGAGTGTTGCTTTAACTATTTCTGCACATTGCTTATCCTTAAGATAATTTTCGCCATAATTCCCCGAATCAATTAAAGCATCATATTTCTTGAATAATCTCATTTGTTTTTCATCCGTGATATCTAACGGTTCACTTTTTAGCTGTTCCAATTTTTCGAGTGGTATAGAATTTTTTAAGCGTGATGTAATAAAATAAAATCCGTTACTAAAATATAAATGTGGTAAATTCCGTCTGTGAAAATGTTGGTTCATAAAATTAAATTATTTGTAGCATAGATTAGTAATCTGTGCTACGGGTTTTTAAATTTCAATGTAAACGGCATAGCGAATTGAACGGCAAAATTATTATTTCTTTTTTGTTTCTTTTACATTAAATTTTTGGCCTAATAAAGCAGCCCAATTATTTGAATCAATTTTTTCATCCTTTTCAACTGTGTCTATTTTTTGATTAACTGGCTCAGTATCATTTAGCTTAACTTTTACCCAACCTGTCAAATACTTTGGTTCATCATCTTCGATAACAATTCTTCGGGTTTTAGGGAAAATTGGAAAATTTATCTTACCTAATTGGTATTTTCTTCTAAAGTTCATTAACCAAGTTTGATCGAGATAATCACCTGTCATCCCTTTCCAGCCACTGCCCCAGGAAATCCTAAGAATAAATTCATCATTTGAGAGTTTTTTTATTTTATCCAGTAGACTTTGAATTTCATTTATAACTGTATTTAATTTTTTAGGACTCGTAAGCTTTTCGAAGAATTCTTTTTCTTTTTCTAATTTTTGTTTTGAATACTTGTTAATAGTAGAAACTAGCTCTTGTATATTACTTAGAGAGTTTTCATTAAAATTCAATGTCGAAATTGCAGCAGGTTCATTTAATAAAAAACTATGTAGCGTAAGTGAAAAGTAAGATTTAGAACCAATAGGCAATGTTTCACAAAAAATTTGAGATGCACGATTTGGGTCTGTTATATTTTGTTTATTCCATAGTTGTTTCCATCCATAACTGGTTCCAGCATCATTTGTTAAACTTAGAATTTGAATTTTATCTAAATCTAAATTTTCGAACTCAGCATCAAAAACTTCTAAAATTCTCATTAAGTTTTTGTTAGAATCTTTTCCCAGTAATTCATTTACAATTGGTTCTGCCGCCCATTCTTTTCTGTTGCTTGTAACTTTTTTTAGTAATTCGTTTTGTTTATTTTGATCCAATTCATCAAATCGCTTTTTTAATAAGACAGTTCGAATTGCCCCTTTGATTGACGAGCCTGGAATATATGGCTTACCATTTCCATTCCTTTCAAATTCATTTATTTCTGAAGTTCTGCCCATAGAAATATTATATCTTCTTCCTTCTGGTATTCTTTTAAGTGAATTTAATTTGTAATTACCAGATATAAACCTATCTCGCTCATCAGGATTAACTTCTAAATATTTGATTAATACTGCTTGAGGAATTATGTGGACAGAATCATTATCCTTAACAAAGTCAATCCCATCCGTAAGTTTAACCCCACTGCCGATGTGAACTGGTGTCAAAATTTCAATTGAACAGGGAATTTTTTCACCAAGTTTTTGCTTTGATGTTTTTAATCTTTCTTCAATTGTCATTTATGCCTCCAGGTATTGGTAGAAATAATGCCTGACCGCTTCGAAATACATCATTTTTTAAGTCATCAGGATAATCTTTTACTTCAAGAACTTTATGAATACAGCCAGTTGGTTTTTGTTTATCCGATAATTTCAATACAGAACCTTCAATAAACATTCTTAGATTTTTTCTATTCAGTGTATTATTTGAAATCCAACCACCTCTTATTATAAAATCATAAAAAGATTTACGCGAGTCAATCTTATCAAATTCTTCTTTAGTAGGAGAATATAGTGAAAGTAAAAAGTAATAATCTGACACTCCACTATTCGTAATTGAAAAATTCTTAATTTCTTCGACATCGAAAAATCCTTTACCAATAGTTCTATCAGCTCCAATACCTTCATCTCCTAAAAATCTTAAAACAGTTTCAAAAGTTTTTAGAAGTTCATCTTTAATTTCGGCCAAAAAATAAAGTCCAGCATTTTTATTAAAATAGACTTCAGATTTGTAATAGATTTGTGTCTGATTTGTAATTCTATCCATTACAATGTGAGGAACTTCCTGGACTTTAAATATTTTATCTTCCTCATCCTCATTTTTTACATTTTTATTTATTCGCCAACAACTATCAAGTATATAATCTTTAGAATAGTATTCTTCTTCTATGGTCTCACCATTAAGAATTTTAACAAGCAAATCTTTCGAAACAAATTTTGCTTTCTTAAAAGTTTTTATCATCTCATATTCTTTAAGATTTTCAGGGAAGAAATGCAAAGGTTTTGGAAAGAATAATTCATTTTTATAAAATGGAAATGCAGAGGATAATATAACAGCACCTGGCTGAAGAAATTTTTCTGCAATTTCGTTTCCATAAAACTTTTTTGATGCACTCACAATCGCACTAAAGAGGGTATCGGA
>JBNAWO010000200.1:0-3005 GCA_049699815.1 Ignavibacteria bacterium
CTTTCAATTATGAGAACATACCTCAGGAACTGAAAAAATATCAAAGATTCGTTCTTTTTAATAGGGACAAAGCACCTAAAACAATCTACAATACGGGGGCGAAAGCAAATGATCCCAATACATGGAATTCTTTTGATGAATGCTACAAAGCATGGGTGAGCAATCCTGACAAATTTTTGGGCATCGGCATTGAACTCGGAGAACTTGAAGAGGGGAAAGTTTTGGCTGGGATAGATCTTGACCATATCATTGATGACAATGGGAATATTACAGATCCTTCATTCCAAATACTCATTGAAAAAATAGGTTCATATACAGAAATTTCTCCATCAGGGAAAGGCATCCATATCCTATTTTTCCTCAATGAAATTATGGGTTCAGTAAAAAACAACATTGAACATCTAGAATTTTATTCTCAAGGGCGTTATTTCACAATGACTGGAAATATTTACAAAGATTTTAAGGAATTGAAAGAACTGACAACTGAACAACTGGATTTCATATTACACAATACAATTTTCATGCCTGACATAAAAGATGGAATTGAGGAATCACAGAACATTAATCAAATACTGATTGAAAAAGGTATTACAATTGAAAAAATTGTGAATTACTATTCTGAAAAATATCCCGAATTCAAAACCCTGAGAAAGAAAGGAACTAACAAATACTGGACAAAATCGCCATTTCATTCGAGTAATACGGGTCACAATTTTGAACTGGACTATGAAAAGAATGTTTGGTACTGCTGGAGACATAATTTAGGTGGTAGTGTTTTTGAATTAATAGCATTTTGTGAAGGCATTCTATCATGCAAGGATTACGGCTTGGATCCTGAGACTGTGAGGCCAAGAATGAACAAGGAAGATAAAATCAAGATATGGAAAGACAAAAAAGAGCAGTTCAAAAAGACTGTAAAGGTTGTGAAAGAAAAATTTAACATTGATTTTACAATGCTTAAAAACAAAAATATACGAAATACAGAAAATGATTGGTTCGATAACAAAGGAAATATAATCAGAGAAAATATTGTAAACTCTATCATAAATAAATTTGAGCATATAATTTCAAGCAACGAAAACATATATTTGTGGCTTAACGATCACTATGATGAACAGGGCAAGGAAATTATCGCAAAATATATTCATGAAAATGCGCCAGAATTATCTTCTAGAACAATTTCTGATTTGGTTCAAGAAATTTATAATCTAACTTTTATAACAAAAGAGGAACTCAAAAAAATGCAACTCCCAAAGAAATTTTTACCTGTTAAAAACGGATTAATTAATCTTGAGACTTTTGAATTTTTAACACATACCCCAAATTATTTTTATACCAAAAAATTAAATGTAATATATAATCCAAATAAAATTCCTAAGCACTTCGTCGATTATTTATTATCGAGATTTGAAAACAACTATACTGAAATGTTTAAAGTAATTGAAGACTTTGCCGTTGCCCATCTGCGGGATAATAGATTTCAAATTATTTCCATATGGATGGGTTTAAGTAAAACCGAAACAGGACTAGTATCAGGTGAAGAAGGAAAAACATTTACTGCCGAAAACATCATTGGAAGAACATACTTTGGCGATGAATTATTCACAAAAGTAGATTTGCGCGTTTTATCAGAAAAAGACAATGAATGGTATACACTCAAAGATAAATGGTGGCATACTATTTCTGTCAATGAAGAATCTCATATACTTAACTTTGCTAAAACAATTGAAGATCTCAGGGATCCCTCATTCCAGAAACCGATAAAACATGCAAAGCACCAGGAACTTATTGAAAATCAGGCATATCATATTTTAATTGGGAACACCTTCCCCCCTATAAACGCAAATACAAAAGCGATATACAGATCCCTGAAAAAAATAGTTTACTGGAAAAAATCCATGGGAGAGGACTGGAAATACTTGGAAAAAATTAATGAAGATGATGAAAAAAGCGGTATGCTTAATTTAGCTTTATTATTTATCAAAATAATTCAAGCAAGGGGTTCTCTTTACGGAACATTAAATATAGATAATGTTCCTGATGAATATACAAGGATAAGCGAGCCATTAGTCCCAATTTTAAATTCAATCTTTGAAAAAGATCCTAATGGGCAAGTTGAACAACATGAAGCATACAAATTAGTAATTGAAAAAGCTCAAGAACAAGAGAATATTATGCAAAGACTTTCACTGGCAAAACTTACAAAATTATTAAGGCAAAATTTTGGAGCTGTTTTATCAAGAACAACAACAAAAGAAACGATAAATGAGAATGGTGAAAATAAAAAAATTACAAGACATCAGGATTTTTATATAGGTATAAAAATAAAGAATAACGAAAATAACAATAAAATTCAGATTGAAAAAATGAACTCGGATACACTCGAAAAAGCTTTACTGGACTATCTCAAGACTATACCGAAAAACGATCGTATCCGAGTATCCGACCTCTCTTTTTTATTTCATATATATATAAATATAGAGAATAAAGAGAAGAAACTCGGATACTCGGATACTTTGTTTTTAAAATCTCTTGAAAATCTGTGCAGGACAGAATTTTCGAGTGTATCCGAGTTTTTGATGGAGGTGGAAAAAGCATCTAAATATAAAGAAAATAATGAAAATATTATAAAATCACAAAATATAAAAACAGATGAAATAAAATACTTCAAGACCGCGGAATACTATACCAAGGAATATTTCAGTGATATGGGCATAGCTCTAATTGATAGTTTTGATTCAGGAAATGAGCACTATTATAGACTAAAAATTCCGAATGACCTCAACGGAGAAAATGCTTACAGGTTCAGTTCATATTTCTCAATGAAAGCAATCCCAATATCAGAGGAAGAGTTTGAATCAAAAAGGCAAGGAGGCGCTGAAAAATGATCCCTGAAAAATGCCCTTATTTTGAAAAATGCAGTGCACCTATATGCCCTATGGATCCTGAGAAGGAGAGAGCGGTATGGTATCCTGATGAGGAGATATGCAGGAACAGGGAGTTCG
>JBNAWO010000201.1:0-2574 GCA_049699815.1 Ignavibacteria bacterium
CGCCCGCGAGTATATAGAGCGTGAAAAAAGAATGAAGCATACTCAGGTTGCTAAAGAACTAGAAAAGATATTGTTTGACCGCAACGGGAATATAGCCACATTTTCCGAAAGGCGTTTTAAAAATGACATACCCATACCGAGAGATAGTGAAAAAGGTTTTCCACTTTTAGAAATAAAACGATATAATGATAGTCTTGAAAACCTTATTATTGGCGACAGTGTAAAAAGTCAGTTAGACCAACTAATTAGAGAATTTAAAGATGCAGATATATTAGCAACCTATAATCTTACCTACAAAAAAAAGATTCTTTTATGTGGGAAGCCTGGTACAGGTAAAACCTATACCGCCCGAATTGTCAGCTCTTTACTAAACATTCCTCTTGTGTATATCCGTTTCGATTCCATAATTTCATCCTATTTGGGAGAAACTGCGTCAAATCTTCGTAAGGTCTTTGATTACATTGAACAAGGCACCTGGATAGTTCTTTTTGATGAATTTGATATTATTGGGAAGAATCGGGATGACACTCACGAACACGGAGAAATAAAAAGGGTTGTTAATAATTTTCTGCAGATGTTGGATAATTTTAGCGGAGCAAGCATAATTTTTGCAGCAACAAATCATCAACATCTTCTTGACCCAGCAATTTGGAGACGCTTTGATGACGTTCTTTTTTATGAACTTCCTGACGCTGAAACACGATTCAAATTATTTGAACAGTATTTAAAGCCTTTAAAAAGAGATTCAAATATTAACTTAAATACAATTGTAGAAAAGTCGGAAGGTTTGTCGCCTGCTGATATTAAAATGATTGCAGAAGAGGCAATGAAATTGTCAATTATCGACGCCAGAAATAACATCACAGAAGTGGATTTGAATACTGCGGTCGAAAAATTCCTAATGAGAGAAAAACTAAAGAATAAAATAATAAGGAGGTAAATGATGAACAAGTATGACCATTTGCCTCTTACTCCTTTTGAGGGAGAAGTACAAAGGCAAGTTCGCAGAGGTGGAGGCGGCTACAAGTTACCTGCTGGAAGACAAAAGAGCCATTTTTCACAAGAAATAGGAAATAAAGCAGATGAAGTTATAACTTCATTTAACTCTGCTAAATCAAAATATTCAGGTATCATTCACCCTTCTTTGATTTTTGAAATAGAAATCAATCAAAGCGTTGATTTTAATACAATCGAACAAACTCTGGGTTCCATGGGAATTTATGTCCTTTCTTCAGCTGAAAATAAAAAAGGATATTGGGTAGTATTTAGCGATGATGAAACTTTAAGGGAGTTTAAAAGAAAACTTGCTACTTATGGTTCTGAAGAAGGTCCAAAATATGATTTTTTTAATGCCATTGAAACAATCCGTGATATTCCGAAAGAAGAAAAGATGGGAGAAAAACTTAAAAATCAACCATTAGGTAATACTCCTGAGTTTATCGACCTTGAATTATGGAGAATGATAGATGAAGAGAAAAATAAAAATTTTATAAACGAATTAAAAGAAGCTTATCCAGAGCAAAATCAATTTCGTATTACAGATCAATTAATTACAAAGTCTTTTGTTCTTCTGCGAGTAAAACTAACCAGGTCTGTTTTTGATGAAATCATTGAACTAAAAGAAATCGCAAGAGCAGATCGTCCCTCTACACCAGTTTTTAATTCTTTTGACTTAAAAAGTATTGATATTTCTAATATTACAAGAAATACTCCCGATGAAAATGCTGCAGGAATACTGATTATTGATTCTGGTATTGTTTCAAGCCATCCGCTTCTTGAGAATTGTATTGGCGGTGAAGAAAATTTTCAAACTGGTGAATCGGCAACTCAAGATACTGTGGGTCATGGAACAGCGGTTGCTGGGTGTGCAGCTTATGGCGATATAGAAAAGTGTATTGAAGATAATGCGTTTACTCCTTCAAACTGGATATTTTCTGCAAAAGTAATGTATGCCGAAACAAATTCAATAAACGGCGAGATATATGCAGTTTATGACCCCGAAAAATTGGTTGAGAATCAATTAAAAAAAGCAATAGAAAGTTTTTTATCAAATCCAAATTATCAAATTCGTGTAGTGAATATTTCTCTAGGCAATAGCGATGAAGTCTGGCATAAATCCTATTCCCGTCAATTACCGCTTGCCGCACTGATCGATGAACTTGCCTACACATTTCCTAATGTTGTGTTTATCGTTTCAGCCGGGAATCAACATCCCCTTAATGTCTATAATTCTATTGATGAAATAAAAAACAATTATCCAAAATATTTAATTGATAACCCTGAATTTAAAATAATCAATCCTGCAACTTCGGCTCTTGCTCTAACCGTTGGTTCAATTGCTCCTGCTATAAGAGTACAACAAGAGCGGTATGGTGAAGAACAGATAAAAACAAATATTGCTGAAGCCCAACAACCATCTCCTTTTACAAGAACAGGTCCAGGCATTAATGGAATGATAAAGCCAGAGCTAGTAGAGTATGGCGGCAACCTTATTTTATACAATAATCACGGCCTAATTTCTGAAGATATCGGTGGAAAACTTGCGTTATTGAATAATCAAACAACCAATGATCT